>NZ_DJBA01000004.1:0-4867 GCF_002435615.1 Clostridium sp. UBA5988
GCTTTTAGCGATTTAGTTCTATATTAATATAGTGAATTAATTTGCATTGTTTTTTATTCTTGTTAAATATAAAATCATATTGGTATCTTCGCTTTGATTATAAACATATCCAAAATATTTGCCAACATGCAAGGCAGTAGTCCTGAATAATTCACAAGCGTTAAATATTGCCATCCAAAAGTTATCATAATCAGCATCTGAATAAGTTTTTGAGTACATTTCATATAATTCATTTGATAGATACTTTTTAAAAAACTTACCTAATTTACCAGTAGATACAGAGAAATTTGTGGTTACTCCAATATGCCATTCTATCATCTTTACAAGCATATCTCTTACAACTACATTGAACATCCACATAGCATAAGGTAATTCATCCCTTGCTATACCTTTACCAACGTTATTCAAACACCACCAAAATTCATTACAACAACTTATATATTGTAGTTCTGTAGGCTTCTTTACCCAATAATCTTCATCTGTAGGAGGTGCTATATAAGGCAGACAATTATCTTTATCCATAAGAGGTACAGTGAGTTTATCCTCCAAATATCCTTCCAACATTTTTTCTTTAACCTCAATAGATAAATCGATACGATTACCATCTTTAAAAAGTATCAGCCAGACATATCTATTATTAAAATCATGCTCAATACCAAATGCTATATCAACTAAATCAGGTTCTTGGACAATTGCTATATCACCGAATGCAGTAATCCAATTTTTATTTTCTAAAAATGAATTCGTTTCTGATACAACATATACAATGTCGTAATCTTGATAAATATCTTTTTCTATATTGGGATTAGTTCGAGAGCCATTCATATAAACTGCCCTAATACGTTCATCTTTTTCAGCGAAATTAAGTATTAACTCCATTATTTCTTTTTCACTACGCAAAGTATCACCTCACTGGAAATATTTAATTATTACTACACAATATCTTACAATTTTCCATATACAATCATAATTATAATACTTATTATAGAACAATTACAATAAAATGTTTCAAAATACAAAAAGCACCTCTATAAAGAGATGCTCTAGTCAGTGTACGAATAACGTTTATTATAATTTGAGTTATTAAATAAAAAATACCGTCGTGATATATTAACCTTACTTATAATTATTATGATATTCTCGATCCAGCATACTAAAATAGAATTGGTCGACCCACTTACCTCCACATAGATACTCTTCCCTAAATACACCCTGCTTTGACATACCTGCTTTTTCCATTATTGATGCAGATTTTTTATTTTCGCAATGGCACATACCTAATACCTTATGAGCTTTCAATTCATTAAATGCAAAGGAAAGCAAAAGCTGTACACTTTCTAAACAATAGCCATTGCCTTGAAACTCAGGCAAGATAACATATCCAATTTCCCAGCTCTTTCGTGAAGTAATACATTCCCATATATAAACTACTCCCATCTGTACCCCATCTGAACTGCGTTTAACTATAAAATCAAAAACATCATTTTCTTCAATTCGCTTAATAAACTTCTTTCGAATACGAGTTTTGTCAGTCTCAACATGTTCCTCATAACACCATAATTCTTCATCACTTTCTTCATTACATATAAACTCCATATGTTCTTCAGTTACAGGTACAAGTTCTATAGATTTTCCTTTTAATAGATGTTGTATTTGTTTTTCTATATTTATATTTTCCATTCTTATCCCCCACTTTTTCATTTTCCTCTGCTAATCTAATTTTATATAACATAGATACCCTGCTTTGTGATTTTTACTCCGCAATTTATACATAATTAGAATAGCTCATCTAATAAAATATAGTATTTTATTTTTGCATAATCAGGTTTTATTTCTAATTCTTCAAATAACATATCTGTATATCTTGAATCAAAATCCATTAATTCACGAACACATAACGCAATATCTTGATATAGATCGCCAACTCCCCCTCGTCCCATATCTATAAAGGATGTAATATCTTTACCGTCTGTAAAATAGTTGTTAAAACAATAGTCTCCATGTGTAAACACTAATTGTTCTACCGGCTTATTCCTTAGGAGATAATTAAATACATCCCTAGATGTTTCAAGGCCTTCCGTATATTTATTTCTATCCACTCTTCCTATCAAATTATGTTCAATCCTGCATTTTGCTTTTTCTAATTTTTTCTCTATTCTACTGTTAAAATTACATTCTGTGATATCAACACTCTGCAATTTCTTTATACCAATAGCTGCTAAATGAACTAATCTATCTGGAGTTTTTCTATATGCTTCATCTTCTAGCATCTGACCTTTTGCATTCTCTTTCAGCATATAAGAAATGTCATCTTCTATCACACGATAAATCACTTTTGGTACTGATAGTTTTCCATACAACCACTGGTACATCTCATATTCTCTGATCACTTCATCATTAACTTTTTCTATCTTTAAATAATAAGATTTATCCATATCAAAGCACTTAATTACTTTTGCTTTCGACATACCTTCTTTATCTGCTTCAAAGTGCATACCTGCAAGTATTTTTTCTAGCTTATTTGGTAAATACATATATTTTCCCACCAATCCTTTTTCTATATAAATATCTGGCTTTCCATATTCATTTAAATCTATTTTTGTGATTCTGTTGGTCTATTTATTTTTTCATCTCTCCATAGTTTTAACAACTTTTTCATTTTTTTTCTGCTAGCAATAACAAAAAACGGTTTATTAGGATATTTTTTATGTAAATTCATTATAGTATGTTTACGTGTTTTAGAGAAACTCCATAAGCCTTTACAAAGACGTAAAAACTCCTTATCAAGTTTTTCTTCAAGATATTGGGGTATATCCGAACGCTTTTTACCATTTCTTGTTAATACACTAACCAAACATATGAAACGATTTATATCAAGAAATATTATTAAATCTGCCGCTTTAAATCGCAATTCCATTGTGTCAGTATGATTTCCCTCAATTATCCATTTTACCTTTGATGTAAGTTCCATTTGTTTCTTTATCCATTCTTCTTTCGGAGGTTGTTCCCAATTAGGACGCCAAAACTCAACATCAAGATGAATAAGTGGCAAACCCGTGATAACAGACAATTCTTTAGATAAAAAACTTTTTCCACTACCATTATTACCAACAATAATAATGCGATTGTATCCCAATATACTCAATACTATCACTTCCTAAAATATAAATAATCAAATACCTATTATTAATGGGGTATGTCTAAAGAAATTATTCAGTTTCATATTTCTTAATCTCCTTCGATCAATTTATTATAATTACACATAACCTATAAAATAATTATACATGAATATAAGCAAGTATAATCTAATTTTTCAAAATATCAGTATTAATAAATTTATTAAATATTTCAATCAGAATCATCTTAATTTTAAAGTGAAGTTTACCCTCGTCATATGTAGATAAAGCTAAATAAGTATTTAATTTTTTCTTTTAAAATTTAATAGTACGTTATTGGGAAATATGTTATAATATGGTCAAAGTAAGCGTATTTAAATCAGTTGATAAAAAATAACAGGAGGTATTTTTATGGATTTTAGGATAATATCATTGCCACCATTCAAAGCAGCATCATCTGGGATAGATAAAGAATTTAACTTTTCCCCTGACGGTATTTTAGGAAAGTTCAATAAGTATTTTTCTGCAATTAATCTATCTGAACGAGATAGTTTTTTGCCCAGAGATTTTTTGTGTTTTGATGAAGAAAAACAAGGCCTAGTATGGTGGTGGGCATTGAGTGATGATATGGATGATGGCAGTAACGAAGTTGTTGATTTTGAAGGCGGGTACTATGTAACTTATTTCTTCAAAGATGGAGATGAAGAAACACGTGGTAAGTTATATAATCAAGCCTTGGAATATATTAAGAATTCTGATATTTTCGAACTGGATATCCGTCAAAATCATTATGGTATGGGACATATTATTACACCACCAGAGATTATAAAAGCACAAGGATGGGCACAAATGGAAGCATTTATACCCATTAAATTAAAATCAACCTCCAACTTGTAATGAAAATTACAAGGAAAGATAATAGGGTATTTACAAAATATGTTACAATACATCAAGTCAAACCTTACTTATAATTATTATGATATTCTTGCTCCAGAATACTAAAATAGGATTGATCAATACACTTATTGTAAATTGTTTAATGGAAATGTATATTTAAAAACACTAATCATATAATCTTTTTCTTGAAAATCTCCGCAATAATCAAATCCCGCTTTAGAATAATAGTTTTTTAATTTTACATTTCCAGCCCAACAGTCTAAATATAGTGTTTTTCTTAAATTTCTTGAAATCTTAAAGGCATAATTAACAATTTTAAGTCCTATATCTTTTCCTTGATACCCTGGTAATATTGCTATTCTGTATTAAAGTTATATTTGATAAACTTTTGCATTTCCTAATAATGATAGGTTATCACCGTCAACAATTATTGCACTTTGCTGTTGTGTAGTATATACCATCTTTCCATTTTCGCTTATATATTTTTCAATACTTTTATTTTGTGAATCAGTATTTTTATAGTGTACTTCAACTGCAAAATTGTCTATACATCTTAGTCCTTTTTCATAAATAAACTCTGATTAATAAATTAATTTTCTTCACCATTTCCTAAAATTTTTCATTTACAACCATAAATATAATACTTATTATAGCACGATTACAATAAAATGTATGTAAATAAGTATCTCTATATAGAGATGCTCTAAATATGATTTCTTATATTTTATAAGTATTTCAGTTTTTCATTATTTTGTAGTAAACTATATATAGTATGATTAATCCATAAAAGGTTTTTTTAGTAATTTTTTTCTAATTTGAGTTATAATATTAATTAGATAGTGTAAAGTGTGGTA
>NZ_DJBA01000025.1:0-22387 GCF_002435615.1 Clostridium sp. UBA5988
AACATTTTTATTTTCACTTTTTTAATGTAAACTTATCCACGTGTGTTGCAAAATAACTGGAGCTCATAACCGGGATTGAACCGGTGACCTCCACCTTACCAAGGTGACGCTCTACCTACTGAGCTATATGAGCATTCAATACATAATGTATTTACTTTAAAATATTTTTGTCAGTTCCTTATTATAAATGATTTTTTTTTGTTTGTCAATACGATTTCATCTTTGTTCTAAACACTTTTCAAGTTTACGTTTTACTCTCTGAAGTGCATTATCAATAGATTTTGCTTGCCTATCTAAATCGCTGGCAATTTCTTGATAAGATTTACCATCAAGATAAGAATTCAAAACTTCCATTTCTAAGCCTGACAATACTTCTTGTATCTTACTTTCTATGTTCTCCATCTCTTCTCTATCTATTATCAATTCTTCGGGATCAGATACCCTTATACCTGATAATATATCTAATAGAGTTCTATCTGATTCTTCGTCATATATAGGCTTATTCAGTGATATATAAGTATTCAGTGGAATATGTTTTTGTCTTGTGGCAGTTTTTACAGCAGTGATTATCTGTCTTGTTATGCACAATTCTGCAAAAACCTTAAAAGATGCTAACTTATCATCCTTAAAATCTCTTATAGCTTTAAATAAACCAATCATACCTTCTTGATATATATCTTCTTTATCAGCACCAATCAAAAAATATGATTTTGCTTTAGCTTTCACAAAGTTCTGATATTTACAAAGAAGATATTCTAAGGCTCTATTGTTTCCCGTCTTAGCCATAGCTACTATATCTTCATCTTTTTTACCCGTAAACATGGAGTTTAACTCATCATTGCCACTTGTATTTCCCAACAATATCCCCTCCAAAGCATAAATGACCCTAATTAGAATTATACATTAACAAAATTTAGATAGTCAAGATATATTATCTACTTCTCCTTATCTTTTCTAGCTTTTCTGCCACTTCTTTATCTATGGCCTCCTCAAAAAGATTTCTATTATGGAAACTTTTGTTCTCACACTGCCTAGATATCTTTCTGTTTGCTTCCTCAATCCAACTGTAAAACTCTATAGACGATACTCTATTAGCACCTCTTTGAAATATTAACTGTTGCTCTAGAGAATCAGATGTTACAACATAGACCTCTGATTTTCTCCCTATATGATTTACAGTCCTCTCTATATAACTATCTGCAGTTTCATCATGCTTTGTAAAAACTATAGTCAAATTTCCTTTTCTATCCTTCTTTTCTATACTTCCCTTTACCATATGCGCATCAAATACCAGTGTTATTCTGCACCCTTTAAAGGCTGCATAGTTAAGAAGTAAGTCAATAAGCTTATTTCTTGCAGCTTCGTAACTATAGTCCTTTATTGTATTTAATTCTGGCCAGCTATTAATTACATTATACCCATCCACAAAAATTTGCTTCAACTCTATACCCCATTTACTTTTACTTCAATCTTTGTTTTAATATTTCATATGCTATCATTCCACATGCTACTGATGCATTTAATGAATTAACCTTTCCTACCATAGGTATTTTAACCAATACATCGCATTTTGATTTAGTTAGCTTTGAAATACCCTTTCCTTCACTTCCTATAACTAAAGCTATAGGTCCTTTTAAGTCCGAATCATAGCAGTATTGAGTCCCATGCATATCTGCTCCATATACCCATATTCCAGATTCCTTTAGTTCATCTATAGCTACATTTATATTTGTAACTTTAGCAATTTTTATGTATTCTGTAGCCCCAGCTGAAGTTTTATAAACAGTAGGTGTAACTCCTACATTTTTTCTTTTGGGAATTATTATCCCATGTACTCCACAAACTTCTGCTATTCTTATTATAGACCCAAAATTATGAGGATCTTCAATTTCATCTAATACTAATATAAAGGGATCTTCACCTTTTTCCTTAGCATTATTAATTATATCTACTATACCACAATAATTATATGGAGTTACTATTGCAATTACCCCTTGATGTGCAGCCGTTTCACTTATACCATCTAGTTTTGCTCTATCCACATATTTAACTACTACAGATTTTTCTTTAGCTAATGCTGTAATTACACTAATAGATCCTTTAGTATCTCCTTGCGCTATCATTATATATTCTATTGTTCTATCAGACTTTAGAGCTTCAATAACCGCATTTCTACCTTCAATCATATCCTCTCTTGAGGTTGTATTGAAATTTTCAACTTTTATATTGCTTTGTATATTTTCATTTCTGTAGGATTGGTTATTTCTTCTTTCACTATTTACATCACCTACAAATCTATTATTATCTCTTCTATTTTTCCCTATACGTTTAGGTCTAGCATTTTTACTACCTTGTCTTTTATCTTCCATCCTTATATCACTCCTATCATCTATTTCTATATCAATTTACATTTTATATAGATAAGTACTTATTTCTTATTTCTATAGCCTTACCACAAGTCATAGCTCCTTCTGAACAACTTCCCTTGACACAACTAGGACCGCATTCTTCAAATAAATTTGGTGCTACTTTTTTTACCTCCTTAAGCATAGCATCTGCTAAATCCCTTATTTCCCATTGAGCTCTCATACAGCATCTATGACTAAAAAAATGCATAAGCTCTCTAGCATTCATTGTAACTACAATTTTAGTTGCACATGCATTAGGAAATATATATCTAGCATCCTCAATAGCACTTTTTTCTGCTTTGGACTTTAATGATTTCATCTCTTTTTCTGTGATTTCTTCACATTTTTTTCTTTCTTTATGTTCATTAATATATACATCTAAATTAGAAACTTTAAGCACTTCAACTAATTTATCATAGTCTTCCTGATCTTTTTTCATCGCCTCTACAAAGATAGCCTTACACTTCTCATCTTTTGCTATTGATGGTGGAATTATATATTCAAAAGCATCTAACTTAACATATCTTTGACTTTGCTGAGAATAAGAAGCAACTCTATGTCTAACCAATTGATGTGTTAAGCTTCTGGATACGCCCTCAATACCAAAAGTAAAGCTTACATGTTCAACTGGAGAGTTATGACCATAACTATTCAACATTTTTATAAATTTACTTGTAGTTTCTTCATCTAATCCTTCTGTTATTTCCTCAATTCCTACTGAACTATAACATAATTTAGCTGCTGCAGCTACTACTTTTTCTGGATTTGGAGTAAACTCCATAAGTTTAACTTTTATCATTATTATCACTCATTTCAATAATTTTATTAAGCAAATAATTTAATCTGTCATTCTTTCCTGAAATGTACAAATATCCTATTACAGCTTCAAATCCTGTTGCCCACCTATACTCACCAACATCTGCGTTCTTAGGAGCACTAGATTTAGTATTTCTTCCTCTCTTAAAAACTGACATTTCCTCTTCGTCAAACATATCTAAAATTAATTTTGCATAATTACTCTGTGATTTTGCTTTGACAAAATTAACAGTTTTTAAATGCAACTGCTGTACTTTCAATGATTTATTTTCTCCTAATAAATAGGTTCTTATAAACACTTCATACACAGCATCACCTATAAATGCAAGAGTTAATGGGTTTATTAAATGTGCTTCTTTTGCACTAAATTTTTCTTTCAATAAATCAAATTCCATATTTTTCTCCTTAATGAGATAAATCCTATTATAATAATTAAACATAATAATTATATATTTTCAAGATTTTATAGTCAAATCTAACTTTTCACTAACACAATTCTTATTAATGAATTATTAAAAAATGTAGTTATTAAGAGCCCTAATTATTCACTGTCTTCATCTTTTTCTTCTATTTCTTCTATTTCTAATAGGCTCTATTGAAAATTACAGTGATAGAATATAATTGGCTATTTTCATTTCTTTTAAAATAACAAAACCTCTGAACCCCTTGAGTCCACAACAACTAGTTAACTAGTTATATATTTATATATTTTTATATTTTTATATTTTTATATTTATATAGTTTCCTATTAATATATTTATATAGTTTCCTATTAACATATATAAATAGTTGAATATATATTATATGAAAATATAAATTCTCTTTAAATTTTATTACTTTGACTAACCACATAGCCTTCTAAAAACCAATATTAAAAATTATAGTAAAATAGGACTATATTTTATTAATACAGTCCTATTTACTTACAATGAAATAATTTACTTTATAGCAAATGATTAAAATTTTAAATTATTTTCTATAAACTCTTTTTCTATTCTGCCTACTACATCTTCTATATTTACTTCTTCAATATCTTGATTTTTTCTTAACTTAAATTCAACTATGTCTTCCACTACTTTTTTACCTACTGTTACTCTTATTGGAATTCCAATTAAGTCAGCATCCTTAAACTTAACTCCAACTCTTTCATTTCTATCATCTAAAAGTACATCTACTCCTCTAGTTTTAAGATCCTCATAGATTTTCTCCGCTGTATTCATTTGTTCTTCATTTTTAACATTAGCAGGCATTACTATTACTTTATATGGTGCAACAGCCATTGGCCAAAGGATTCCATTTTCATCATGATGTTGTTCAATTATAGCTGCTACAGTCCTGTTAATACCAATTCCATAACATCCCATTACTAGAGGTTTCTCTTTACCATTTTCATCTAAATAGTTAGCTCCCATAGATTCTGAATACTTAGTTCCAAGCTTAAATATATGTCCAACTTCTACCCCTCTTCTAATATTTATTGGGCTTCCACACTTAGGACACATATCCCCCTCTGCTACGAGTTTATAATCTCCTACTATGCCGTTAAAATCTCTTTCATAATTTACATTTTCATAGTGATATCCTGTATCATTAGCTCCAACTATAAAATTACTCATTCTAGTAACTTCTTCATCTACAAGTAGTGTATCTACTTGTAATCCAATTGGACCAGCAAATCCTATTTCTGCTGATGTAGCCTTTAAGACAGTTTCTGCATCGGCCATTTCTAATTCCATAATTCCACCTAATGCATTAGAAACCTTAGTTTCATTTAAGCTTCTATCTCCTCTAACCATTACTGCCACAACTTTGCCATCAGCTTTATATATTAGAGTCTTTGCAAACTTCTTGTTACTAGTATTAAAGAAAGTTACTAACTCTTCTATAGTTCTTACATCTGGAGTTGCTATCTTATTTAATTCCTTTTCTTCTTCTTTCTCTGCATCTTCCAGTTTAGATGTAGCCTTTTCTGTATTTGCAGCATAATTACAACCAGTACAGAAAGCTATTTCATCCTCTCCTATATCAGATTTAACCATAAACTCTGCTGAACCTGCTCCTCCCATAGCTCCTGAATCTGCTTCAACAGCGCTAAATTCTAAATCACATCTAGTAAATATCTTATTATATGCTTCATACATCTTCATGTAAGATACATCTAATCCTTCATTATCTTTATCAAAACTATATGCATCTTTCATTATGAATTCTCTTGATCTCATAACTCCAAATCTAGGTCTTCTCTCATCTCTATATTTGGTTTGAATTTGATAAAGATTTAATGGTAATTGTTTATAAGATTTAATTTCATTTCTCGCTAAATCTGTAAATACTTCTTCATGAGTTGGTCCAAGACAAAAATCTCTTCCATTTCGATCTTTAAGCCTAATCATCTCTGATCCCATTACATCCCATCTTCCAGATTCTTGCCATAGATTTGCTGGTATAAGTGCAGAAGCTAAAAATTCTTGAGCACCTGCTCTATCCATTTCTTCTCTAACTATATTTTCTACATTTTTTAACACTCTAACTCCATTTGGCATGAAAGTGTATATTCCTGTAGCTGATTTTCTTATCATTCCAGCTCTTAACATAAGTTGATGGCTTGCTATCTCTGCTTCACCTGGAACTTCTCTTAGTGTACTTATTAACATCTTTGATAACTTCATCTTCCATTCACCTCGTAATTATATTTATTAATAAAAAAAATAGAACCCACCCTAATTAGGGCGAATTCTATCGCGGTACCACCTAAAATTTATACTTCATTTTATAACGGCTCATGCCGGTAGTTAAAACTACTGCTCAGAAGCAGGTTCAAAACCTGTGAAAATCTTTCAGCCGGTGAATTTTCTCTCTGTGGGTATGTTTCTACTATTCTTCCTCATCACATATTAATATTAAATTTTAATAAATATCATTATATCATACATATTTAAATATTGCCTACATATTTATATTTTATTTTTTAAAATATTTTCTCCAATTATCATATCTTCTGGAGTTGTAAGCTTTATATTTAAATAACTACCCTCATAAAGATATACTTTTCTATCAAATTTTTCAACAATCATAGCATCATCAGTAACTTGCTCTTTAGTCTTTCTTAATTTTTCATGGCAGAATAATATAATATCATACTTAAAACACTGAGGGGTTTGAACTATAAAAGTATCCTCTCTATTTAAGGTTTCCTTGGCAAACCCTTCTTTATCCTTAATTTTTATAGTGTCCTTTGATTTAACTCCACAAGTACATGCACCATATTTTTCAGCATTCTTAATGCCATCGTTTATTATATTCTCATTAACAAATGGTCTAGCTCCATCGTGGATTAATACTATGTCACAAGGTTCTATTGCCTTTAATCCATTGTATACAGAGTCTTGTCTTTCCTTACCACCTTTTACTAAAGCTCTAACTTTTTTAAGGTCATATTTTTCAATTATATTCTTTTTACAGTACTCCATCTCATGTTCTGCACACACAACTATAATATCATCTATATTTTTATTGTCAGAAAAAGCCTTTATAGTATGATATAATACTGGTTTTTCTGCCAAAGTCAAAAACTGCTTGTTTACATTTGAACTCATTCTTTTCCCTTGTCCTGCAGCCAATATTATCGCTGTATTTTTTCTCATAATTCCTCCAATAAATTAACCTTAAACTAATCATAAATTAGCCCTTAATTTTTCTTAATAAAAACTATTGTTCCTTTGGTTTTGCAAATATCATTCTTCCTGCTGCTGTTTGAAGTACTGAAGTAACTACTACAAATATATTTTCACCAATATATTTTCTACCTTCTTCAATGACAATCATAGTTCCATCATCTAAATATGCAACCCCTTGACCTGACTCTTTTCCATCTTTAATTACCTGTGTTTTCATAACTTCTCCTGGTAATAAAACAGGTTTTACAGCATTTGCCAACTCATTAATATTTAATACAGGTACTCCCTGAAGTTCTGCAACTTTATTTAAATTATAATCATTAGTAATTACCTTACCATTCAATACTTGAGCAAGTTTAAGTAATTTAACATCTACTTCCTTAATATCTTCAAAATCGCCTTCCCATATTTCTACATCTATACTTAACTCTTTCTGTATTTTATTAAGTATATCTAATCCCCTTCTTCCTTTTGTCCTTTTTAAAGAATCTGAGGAATCCGCAATATGTCTAAGCTCATCTAAAACAAAAGTAGGAATTACTAAAGTACTTTCAATAAAACCACTTTGACATATATCAAATATTCTTCCGTCAATTATTACTGATGTGTCTAACACCTTAGGGCTTAACTTATCCCCAACATTCTTTATCTTAGAATCCTTATTAGCTCCGGGCTTTTTAAAGCTTGTAAACACATGTATAATTTCATCTTTTTTTCTTACGCATATATCTGCAAATAAAACAGTAATTATTACCGTAACAATTACGGATATTATGGTTATTATTATGGAATCCACTCTAATAAGTGTAGATAATAATACTGATATTATAAGTCCAATTAAAGCTCCTATACCTGCAAATACAATATCTACTATTGGAATCTTTTGAGCAGACCTTTCTAAGTATTCCATAGCTTTAACAATTCCTGAGTTTATAAAAGGTGAAATAAAATAAAATATAAGTCCAATAAAAATAATACATAATACAACAAATATTATTGAAATAAAACCTGTATTGTTTATTCCTAACTTAGGTAAAAGTTCCGTAGAATTTCCCCATGCACCTAAAACATATCCTAATGTTCCTCCTATTAAGGTAAACAAAGCCCTTAATATTTTTTTTAACACCACAGCACCTCCTTAATTTTTTAACCTATATTGTGATTATTTACAAATTTTCTCCATAATATCCTACTAAATTAAATATATATTATCATTAATTACATTTCAATGGATTATTAGAATATTAACTAAAATTTGATTAACTATATATAATATTAACATTTAAAATGTTTGATATTCTCAATTAATAATTAACAAACAATTTTCAAGATAAAAATATTTGTAATACTCACATTTTCCACTTCTTTACATAAAATAAATTGTTAACAGTAAAATTACCCCCTATGAATAATAGTAATATTGATATATTATATAAATAAAGGTATTCCAAGTAAGTAACTTTATTTATAAAGGAGTGAAAGTTATGAAGGATCTAATATTTGATGAATTTCAAAATTCTGTAGATAGTTCTTTATTAAGACATAAAAGTATACTTGACATACTAAGCAAATTGCAGGAATCTGAAAGTAGAGTTAACAGATCCGTAGTAAAAGCTGTTACTAGTTGCGGTTGTGTTAAAATTAAAGCTGAAAAACAGGGTATAAATTATTCATTGAATGATGATAAGGAAAACACCATAGATAAATTAACCTTAGATGATTTAGATATACCTCTTAGTTCCCATATACAAGGAGAGCTATGTGATAATTGCCGTAAAATCATCGAACGAGAAATCGGCAATCACCTATTCTATATAACTTCCTTATGTAATAGTTTAGATATAAACTTATATGATGTACTTTTAACTGAATACAAAAATATAACTACCTTCGATAAAATTAATTTAAGATAACAAATATAGCACAAACTTAATTGCTTTGTGCTATATTTGCTTATCTAATATAAATTGCTCTTTTAATCTTCTTAGACCATTTTTAATGGTTTTAGCTCTTGCTTCTCCTACACCATCAACTAAATCTAACTCATCATAAGATGCTTTCATTACCACTTGAAGCTCACCGAAATGTTTTATTAGATTTTCTATAATTGCCGATGGTAATCTAGGTATTTTGTTTAATATTCTATATCCTTTTGTAGATATTAAATTATCTACTAAAGGAACTCCACCATATCCTAATACCTTAGCTATCATATCAAGATCCAATAACTCTACAGATGATAACTTTTCTATATTCCTATAAACATCAAGATATTTATCTGCATCACTACAATAGTCTCTCACAAGAAATACTCCTTCTTGTTCAACACCCTTGATTAATTCTCCTAATTGCATAGATATAAGTCTACCTTCATTCCCCAACTCGCATATGTACGTTTCTATCTCACAAACTATTCTCATAACCATTTCATTTCTCTGTATTGCTGTGACTACATCTAAAAGGGTCGATAAATCTTGTAATTCCAGTAAGTTTAGATTACTTATTACTCTTTCTAAAACTAACTGATATTTTTCTAAGGTTTGAATAGCTTGATTAGCCTTAGCTAATACATCACTACTTTCTCTAAGGACATATTTTATATCATCTTTATATACGGTAATTATATTCCTTCTTTGAGATATTGCTACTACTATATCACCAGTTTCCTTTGCAACTCTTTGAGCTGTTCTATGTCTAGTTCCAGTTTCTTGAGTAGTTATAGATGGATTTGGCATCAGCTGTGTATTAGCGTATAATATCCTCTTTAAGTCACTACTTATAACTATAGCTCCATCCATCTTTGCTAGTTCATATATATATGCTGGAGTATATTCTGATTTTATTGAAAATCCTCCATCTACCATATCTAATATGTCATTACTATCACTTAATACTATTAATCCTCCAGTTTTAGCTCTTAATATATTATCTAATCCTTCCCTCAGTAGGGTTCCAGGGGACATAATTTTTAGTATTTCCATAAGTTCTTTTTGCTCTTGTTCCCTCATTATTTTCCTCCATTATTAATTTAACAATATACTGCCCTCTTATATATTATTAAAAAATCTTTGACACCGCTTCTCTAACTGTATCCACTCCAATTAAATTTATTCCCTTATTAGTTATTTTTGCTTTATTTTTATTTGGTAGTATTACATTAGTAAAGCCCATCTTTATTGCTTCATTTATAATTTTCTCTGCATGAGCTATAGGCCTAACTTCTCCAGTTAACCCCACTTCTCCTATAATTAATAAATTTTCTACTTTAATTTCCTTTGCTTTGACACTAGATATTAATGCTAAAACTATTCCTAAATCTCCATATGTACCGTCAATATTAAGTCCGCCTACCACGTTAACATACACATCACTGTTATAAAAAGGAACTCTTAATTTTTTTTCTAATACCGCTAATATCAAACTTAATCTCTGGTTATCAACACCTACTGCAGTTCTACGTGGCATCGGAGCTTTAGTTTCACTTGCTAAGGCTTGAATTTCTACTAAAATAGGCCTAGTTCCTTCAACTATTCCAATAACTACTGACCCTTCCTGTTGCATTGATTTTTCTTGCAGAAATACTGAAGATGCATCATTTACTTCCTCAAGACCACTTTCCCTCATTTCAAACACACCAATTTCACTAGTAGTTCCAAAACGATTTTTTATGGTTCTTAATATTCTAAACTCTTGTGTTCGCTCTCCTTCAAAATATAGAACTGTATCCACCATATGTTCAAGAACCCTTGGTCCAGCCAATTCTCCTTGTTTAGTTACGTGGGCAACAATGAATAATGGAATATTCTTAGTCTTTCCTATTCTCATTAAATCATTAGTACATTCTCTTACCTGTGATACACTTCCTGGAGCAGATGAAATAGTTGGTTTATATAATGTTTGAATAGAATCTATTATTATAAAACTTGGCTCCATTTCAGTAATATGCTCTTCTATAATATCTATGTTGGTTTCCGATACCACATAAAGCTCTTTTCCTGTAGCTTTCAGACGTTCTGCTCTCATTTTTATTTGCTCTTCTGACTCTTCTCCTGATACATACAAAACCTTTCCATACTTTAGTGAAATATTACTAGCACTCTGTAGCAATATAGTAGACTTACCAATACCAGGATCTCCAGATATTAAAGTTAATGATCCCTTTACAAGTCCACCACCTACAACCCTATTTAATTCCCCAATTCCTGTATCTAACCTTTCATACTCACTAGATTTTACATCCGTAATATTCTTTGGTTTATTTCCAGAAGACATAGTAACTGACCTTTTAAAATTAGTTACTGCTTCACTTTTGACTTCTTCTCCCATAGTGTTCCAGCTATTACATCCAGGACATTTTCCATACCACTTTGGAGCTTCATAGCCACACTCATTACATATATATACTTTTTTAATCTTTGCCATAATCTGCTCCTTCAATTTTTTTATATTAATTTATTATATTAATTTATTATTTCTTAACCGTTAATTAAAATACTTATTATACTATGAGTTTAACCATTATTTTATATAGCAAATTATATTGTTCTTAACTATAAAAAAACCACTTATATAAAGTGGTTAAAAATATATGGTATTATACCTATCATAATTATATACCTATTTTTGTTTAAACACAATGAAGTAATTAACTACACTTAATAAACTTCAAATCATCTTTTTCAACTGTTATTTGTATGATATCACTTTTTTTGAAATTCCCTTTAAGAATCTCATCAGATAGTCTATCCTCAATCATATCAGTTATAATTCTTCTTAAGGGCCTAGCTCCGTATTCTTTATCTCTTTTTTGTTTGCTTATGAATGTTTTAGCTTCATCCGTAAACCTTAATATAATATCATTTTGCTTAGCTCTTTCACATAGATTATTTGTGATTATATCTACAATTTTAATTATGTGTTCATCTTTAAGCTTATGAAATACTACTATATCGTCAATTCTATTTAAAAGCTCTGGCTTAAAGATATTCTTTATTTCGCCAAGTATAATTTCTTTCATATTTTTATATTCATTATCACAATTTTTATCATCAGATAATCTTTCAAACCCTATAGAACGGTGTTTTTTTATAGTAGATGCTCCTGCATTAGAAGTCATTATAATTATAGTATTTCTAAAATCTACAACCCTTCCTTTAGAATCTGTAAGTCTTCCATCTTCTAGTACTTGAAGTAAAATATTAAATATATCTTCATGTGCCTTTTCTATTTCATCAAATAGTATTACAGAATATGGCCTTCTCCTAACTTTCTCTGTTAATTGACCTCCTTCATTAAATCCTATATAGCCTGGTGGTGAACCAATTAGCTTTGACACAGAGTGTTTCTCCATATATTCTGTCATATCTATTCTGATTATTGAATTTTCATCATCAAACATAGTTTCTGCAAGTGCTTTAGATAGTTCAGTTTTTCCTACCCCTGTTGGTCCTAGAAATATAAAACTCCCTATAGGTCTCTTACAATCTCTTAGTCCTACCCTTGATCTCCTTATGGCCTTTGCAATAGCTTCAATAGCTTCATCCTGACCTATAACTCTTTTATGAAGAATGTTCTCTAAGTTTAATAATCTATCAGTTTCTGTAGATGTAAGTTTCTCTAAAGGTATTTTAGTCCATGCTGATAAAACTTTTGCAATCTCTGCCTCATCTACCGTTATCTTGATTTCTTCATTACTTTCTACTAAGGTTCTTTTTCTAGAGTTTAATTGTTGTGTTAATTCATATTCTTCATCTCTAATGGATGCCGCCTTTTCAAAATCTTGAATATCTATTGCTTGTGATTTTTCTTCAATTTTTTTCTTAAGCTTCTGCTCCAAAATTCCAATTTCATTTCTTTGTAAATTTTCGATTCTACTTTTAGCTCCTGCTTCATCTAAAAGATCTATTGCTTTATCTGGTAGGTATCTATTTGATATATATCTATCTGATAAATTTACTGCTGCACTTATAGCTTCATCTGTAATTCTAATTGAATGATGTTCTTCATACTTATTCTTTAACCCTTTAAGTATTTGTATAGTATCTTCCTTAGAAGGCTCTTCAATTATAATTGACTGAAATCTTCTCTCTAAAGCAGAGTCCTTTTCTACATACTTTCTATATTCATCTATGGTTGTCGCTCCTATGCATTGAAGTTCACCTCTTGCAAGGGCAGGTTTTAATATGTTAGAAGCATCTATTGCACCTTCCGCACCACCAGCTCCTACTATAGTATGAATTTCATCAATGAATAAAATAATATCCTCACTCTTACAAACTTCATCCATTAAAGATTTTAATCTATCTTCAAATTCTCCTCTATACTTTGCTCCAGCAACCATAGAAGCCATGTCTATACTAATTACTCTCTTATTTAATAACATTTCTGGTACATCATCACTTTGAATTTTTTGTGCTAATCCCTCAACTATGGCTGTCTTGCCCACTCCAGGGTCCCCAATTAAACATGGATTATTTTTTAGCCTCCTGCATAATATTTCTAAAACTCTTTCTGTATCCCTTTCTCTTCCTATAACTGGATCAAGCTTATTTTCACTAGCATATCTAGTTAAATCCTTGCCATACTTATCAATCATTGGAGTTTTATTTCTTTTAGACTTGTATGGCTCCTCTATTTTCATTTCAGTTCTACTGTCATGAAAGTCGGAATTACTGCTTAATGATATTTCACATTGTTTTTTATCATAGGATAACATTCCTAGCAACTCATTGAAGTTTGTTCCTAAGTTATCTAATATTGTATAGGCTACGCCCTCTTCTTCTTTAAGTATAGCTAATAATATATGCTCCGGAGATACAAATTTATCATTTAGATTTCTGGCTTCTACTAAACTAACTTCCATAAGCTTTTTAGTTCTAGGCGTAAAATATATCTCTTCTGGATATATCTCATCCTCACCATAGCCAACTAATTTTTCTATTTTATCTTTAATCTTTATTTCATCAACACACATATTTTCTAGAGCCTTAGCTGCTATGCCGCCCTCTTCCACAATACCTAATAGTACATGTTCAGTGCCTACATATCCATGTCTAAATCTTTTTGCTTCTCCGTGAGCATACATCAATGCTTGTCTTGCTCTATCATTATATTTATTAAACATTACACTAACCCCTTTATCTATATAGAAAATGCTAATACTATAATATTTAGTCTATCCAATTCCAGCAATGACAAACCATAATTTGTAATTATTTTTAAAATATATTTTTTAAAAATGTATATAAATAAAGTACCTTCCCTATTGGAAAAGCACTTTATTTATATATTTTCTATCTTTGTATAAAGTAGATATAGCATTGTCATAATCATAATACTCTATTTTAATGCATTTTTCTTCATAACATCTTATTTTAACATTAAGATTATCATTTAAAATTACATCAATAAGAGCACCATCTTTATCATAGCTAAACTCCTTTAAATCATTTAATAGTTTGTCTATATTTTCTTTGTTTCTAATCATCTTTTCCTCCAGTATTATAAATAATTTTAATTTCATATAATAGATTATTTTAAGCAAAAATCATATTATCATATGATTTTTACTTAAATAAATAACATAATATGATTGGATTATTAAAGATATATCATTAATAATTTTAGAACTCTAATTCCGAATCATTAAAATATCCATTAAACTGTGAGTTATACAACCTAGCATAAATTTCACCGCTATTAATCAATTCTTTGTGAGCACCTTTTTCAACTATTCCCTTATTTGTTAATACTACAATCTCATCTGCATTTTTAACAGTTGATAGTCTATGAGCAACTATAATAGATGTTCTTCCCTTAGATAACTTTTCTAAAGATTTTTGAATTATAAGCTCTGAAGTATTATCAAGAGCTGATGTGGCCTCATCTAATATTAATATAGGCGGATTCTTTAAAAATACTCTAGCAATAGATATTCTTTGCTTTTGACCCCCAGATAATTTTACTCCTCTTTCCCCTACATAAGTTTCATATCCTTCTGGTAGTGAAATGATAAAATCGTGAATATTAGCATTTTTAGCTGCTTCAATAACCTCATCATCGTCAGCTTCAGGGTTTCCATAGAGAATATTATCTTTTATAGTTCCTGTAAATAGAAATACATCTTGCTGTACTATTCCTATGTTTTTTCTCAAGGACTTTAATGTTATCTCCTTAATATCTTCTCCATCAATGGTAATTTTTCCTTTATTTAGTTCATAAAATCTTGGAATTAAATGACAAATAGTTGTTTTACCACCACCAGATGGTCCAACTAATGCTAAAGTCTTACCTTTTTCTATTTTTAAATTTATATTAGATAATATTTCTTCACTACCTTCATATTTAAATGTAGCATTTTTAAACTCAATTTCACCTTGTACATCTTTAAATTCTCTTGCATTATCACTATCTACTATGTCTGGCTTAGTATCCATTAACTCTACAAAACGCTTAAATCCTGACATACCTGATTGATATTGTTCCACAAATGATGTTAATCTTCTTATTGGTTGCATAAAATATGCTACATATAGAAAATAAGTAGATAGATCAATTACGCCTAATTCCCCTTTATATACGAAGTAACCTCCAAACCCTAAAACAACTACATTTAGCATGTCTACAAAAAATCTCATTCCAGACATGAACTCTGCCATATATTTATAAGCAGAAGATCTACTAGTTCTAAATTGAGTATTTCCTTCATCAAACTTTTCCATTTCATATTCTTCATTAGTAAAAGATTTAGCAACTCTTATTCCTGATATACTATTTTCTAGCTTAGTATTAACTACAGCTATCTTCTTTCTAACATCATAAAATGCCTTGGACATTTTCATTCTCTTAGTCATAGTAAATATTATAATTATAGGTATACAAGCAAATATTATTAATGTTAATTTTATATTTATAGCACATAGTAACCCAAAGGATCCTATAAGCATTATTATTGAAATAAATACATCTTCTGGTCCATGATGTGCCAGCTCAGAAATATCCATTAGATCATTAACAATACGTGACATAATATTTCCAGTCTTATTATCATCAAAATAGCTAAATGGTAATGTCTGTAGATGGGCAAAAACTTCTTTTCTCATATCATATTGAAGCCTTACACCCATTACATGACCCCAATAATCTATTATATAATTTGCTATAAGCTTAACTACATACAATAATACTAAGACAATTGTAAATATTAATATTGTTCTTAGATTCTTATTAGGAATTGCATCCTTTAATAGGTAATTTGTAAACATAGGAAATACTAAATCCATAGCTGCTACTAAAAATGCACATATCATATCAATTATAAATAGAGTTTTGTGTGGTTTATAATAAGATATAAATCTCTTTAACATTAAAATCCCTCCCTATTTCCTAGTAAAATTTTCAAAATTGTTCTATATACAAGTTTTAAGCCCCAGCAGAAAAACTCCTTCTACTGAAGCTTAAATTCTCTATGAGCTTGTTAAAATACTCTTTAATTAATATACATAAATCTTCAACAATAAAACTTTCACTGCTAAGAAATTAATTATTATTTTTACTCATAAACATTTCTATATCTTCTATACTTTTAATTATATGAGCAGAAAGATTTACATAACCATCCTCTGTAACTAGAATATCATCTTCAATTCTAACGCCTATACCTTCTTCTTCTATATAAAGTCCCGGCTCGTCTGTAATAATCATACCTGGTTTAAGCTCTATATTTCTCGGTCCTACATCATGGGTATCTAATCCTAATGGATGTGCTACACCATGATAGTAGTATTTATTTAACTCTGAGTCTTCCTTTATAAGGCCAATTCTCTTACATCCCTGAGCAAGAACTCTTTTAGTTATGTCTTGTAATTCACCAGTAGTAACTCCTGGTTTTACTGCTTTCATAACAGTTTCATTAGCTTCTAATACAATATTATATATTTCTTTTTGTCTTTCTGAAAACTTTCCATTGATAGGAAAAGTTCTGCTTATATCCCCATTGTAATACTTATATTGTGCTCCTAAGTCTAAAAGCATAAGTTCTCCATCTTCAGTCTTAGTATTATTATCTACATAATGAAGTATAGTTGCATTCTTTCCAGTGGCTGCAATAGTTGGAAATGCAAAATCCTTAACTCCATTTTTCTTTAAAATATAATTAAAATATGCTTCAATTTCATACTCTTTCATGTCTGGTTTAGCATTACTCCATATTTCTTTTATCCCATCATAAGTTATATCTATAGCTTTTTTAATTAATTCGATTTCTTCTTCTCTTTTTACAGTTCTAAGTAAAGCTATATCATGATATATATTTTTAACTCTTACATATGGATATCTTTTCATAATATCTACCGCAAAATTTTGAGATGATGTTTGTGGAATATTAAATTCTTGTCTTTCTAAATCTAAATACACATTATCAATATCAAATCTATCAAAATAACTTGCAATAGTACTTTCAAAATCTTTTAAAAACTTAATATCCTCTATACCTGAAACTTCTTTTGCTTTATCTTCACTTATTGTTTCGCCAACCCATTTAGCCATGACAGGATCATTCTCTTGTATAAATAACATTTCTGATACTTTGCCATTAATATTTATCATCACCATAATTACTTTTTCTTCGTCAATACCAGTTAAATAATAAAAGTTTCTATTTGGTGTAAATGGATAAGTCTCATCTGCGGACTTATAAGGAGCTTGTCCAGCAAAAAATATAGCTATAGAATTTTGAGAAAGCACATCCCCTAACTTTTGTCTGTTAGTAACAAAAAAAATCTTATTCATAATTAATCCCCTTTTCATTAATATTTTCTATAAATCCCACTAATTATTATATACCATTTATTAGAATATATCTAATAAATACTAAAACTAATAAGTGAACTGGATAAAACCCATAAAATAGAAATTGTACTTTTTTACCTTCACTCCCATTGTAATGATAAATAAAAAATAAACTATTAATGCAAGTTGCTTGAAGAAAAACTCTAAAGTTTACTCCAAATGGTTCCATAAAATATTTTAAATATGGTATAGTATATAAAAAATTCAATCCTATCATAGAAAGGGTTAATTTTTTAAAATTCTCTTTAAACATCTTAAAGCATAATATGATACAAACTCCATATATTGCATAATCAGATTGAAATTTCTCTAAGATATATAGTATTCCTAATATAATGACAAATTTAATTATATATATAGAAATATCAAATAATTCTTTGGATATCTTAATATCATGCTTTAACTTGTAATGATGAACTTTTTTGTCTAGTATTATCATAATAAATATTCCTGAAAGAAGTGTGAAAAATACATTTAGTCCTTTAGTCTCAAATGCTAGCATGTAAGGTATTTGTGATATGGTTGCTAAAATAAATAGCCTTAACATATATCTTTTTATATTCTTAGTCCTACTATATCCCTCTGTTATTAAAAATGCATATATAGGAAATGCCACTCTTCCAATGATTCTAAAAAACATTATTTCTGGGAAAAATATGGCTCCTGTATGATCAATTAGCATAGTTACACAGGCCAATAGTTTAAGCGAGAAACTATCCATAACTTAACAATCCCCCAATGATTATCTTCCTATTCATTATATTCTTTCACTTGATATTCATGGTGTGATATATCTGCACACTGCACTATCTTATGTATTTTATCATCAAACTCTATAGTTGTAAGGCTTGTCTGTTTTATGTATGGCTCCATCCAAAAATTACTTATATCGATATTTTCTAAACTACAAAGTAATGCTTTTATAGGCATAGTATGTGTAACTATAAGAATACTTTTCCCTTTATTTTCTTCTATAATTTCCATAATTGCTTTATCAATTCTTTCAATGAGCTCTTCAATGGTCTCTCCATCGCCTACAGGTTTATATATTTCTGGTTTATTCCAATAATTATAATATTGTTCTGGATACATTTTCTTTATTTCATCTTGGTTCAATCCTTGGAATTTACCTAATTTCAATTCTCTTAGTCCATCATGACTTATAAGTTCAACACTCTTATTTTCATTAATTATTTCTGCTGTCTTATAGGCTCTACCACTAGAACTTGAGTATATCTTGTCTAAATTAATTCCCTTTAATCTCTCTCCAAGCCATTCTGCTTGTTTTACTCCTAGCTCTGTTAAAGGAGAGTCATTCCAACCTTGCATCCTCCCTTCTACATTCCATTGAGTTTGTCCATGACGAGTTAAATATACAGTTGTTGTCACTTCTTCTCCTCCTACACTAAATTAAAACTTATTAATATACCAATTTTAATATAACTTCTCTAAATATGCAAATACACTACATTTAAATTCTATGTTTATACATTGAATTCATATCTAAGAATATTAATATTTTTATATAAGTAAAAAAATATGCAAATAGTAAGTCCTCTTAAAACTTACATACTTGCATACTATCTAAAGCCTACTAATTATACTAGCACATTAATCCTTATAAATATCAAATTTGTCTAATTGTATTCTATTAGGTAACACTTTTGTATCATGAAACAACTCATCTAGTAGCATAAGATTATCATTTTGCTCAACAATTTTATGAGATCCAATTCCAAATTCATCTTTTAATAATTTTTCATCTTCGTTTTGTGGCATGAATATAGTACTTACCATCATTTCTTCCTCCTCTCTCAACTATATCAAATTTATCACTTTCCAAAATGTTACATAATACTTTTGCATCTTCTACCTTGGCTTCGCTCATCTCAATTTGGAAGTTATCTAACGGTCCAATTATTCCCATATAGTCATGAATAGAACTATAATCGCTTAATCTAATCTGTCCATATATATTCATTTTATAGTCTGACATAAACAACCCCCTATTATATAATTATTTATAGTTTGTTAAAGTTCACATATTTTTATACATTATTATTTAAATCATATATTCTTTGAAGTATTAAATATCTAAAAGTAATTAATTATATATTAACCCACTACATAAAAAATAAACCCAGTGATAAAATTTCTATTATCACTGGGTTTATCTATTTATATAAAATTAGAATATCTACACAAAATTTATACTATTTTTATGCTTCCTTTTTATTTTCAGATACAATTTTATCTACTAAGTCGCCTGGAACTTCTTCATATCTTTCAAATCTACTTCTAAAGCTTCCTCTAGCCCCTGTTATACTTCTTAAATCAGTAGCATAGTTATACAATTCAGCTTGAGGTACTTCACTTATTATTCTTTGCCCCTTTAATCCAGGCTCCATTCCTAGTATTCTTCCACGTTTTTTATTTATATCAGCTATAACATCTCCCATATAATCATCTGGAATATCTATCTCTAGGTACATTATCGGTTCTAAAAGAATTGGATTCGCCTCTTGAAGACCTTTCTTATAAGCTAGAGAAGATGCTATTTTGAATGCCATTTCTGAGGAATCTACTGGATGGAATGAACCATCATGCAATGTTGCCTTTAATCTTATAACTGGATATCCTGCAAGTACTCCATGAAGTATACAATCTCTAAGACCCTTCTCTACGGCTGGTATATATTGTCTAGGAACAGCACCTCCTACTACTGCATCAACAAATTCTAATTCATCTTCCCCATCATTTCTAGGCTCAAATTTAACCTTTACATCTCCATATTGTCCATGTCCTCCTGACTGTTTCTTATGTTTTCCCTGTACATCTGCAATTTTTTTGATTGTTTCTCTATATGGTGTTTTAGGAATTCTAAGACTTACATCTGCCCCAAATTTATTTTTCAATTTACTTACTAAAACTTCTAGATGTGTTGTACCGATACCTGAAATTACTACTTCAGCATTTTCTATATCTCTTGATATTGAGAATGTAGGATCTTCTTCCAATAACTTTGAAAGTCCACTTGATATTTTATCTTCATCTCCCTTTGCATTAGGTATTACAGCTCTAGAATATACTGGTAAAGGAAATTTCATTCTATTAAACACAATAGGTCTACTTGAAGCACATATGGTATCTCCAGTACTAGTAAATTGTAATTTTGAAACGGCTCCAATATCTCCAGCTTTTATTTCTGTAGTAGGATATTGTTTTTTCCCTTTCATAAAATATAGTGATCCAAGTTTTTCGTCTTTTTCTTTAGACGAATTGAATACAACAGTATCTGATTTTGCAGATCCTGTTATAACTCTAAACATAGATAATTTACCAATGAATGGATCAACTATTGTCTTAAATACCAATGCAGAAAATGGTTCTTTTTCATTGATTTTTATATTTATAAATGCATTGTTTTTAATATCTTTAGCCATATATAAATTAGTCTCTATTGGAGATGGAAAACATTCTACTATATCTTCTAATAATGTTTCAGTTCCTATACTTGCTATAGCTGAACCACACATTATAGGGCATATATCACCTGTAGATGATCCTTTGATTAACCCATGATATATATCTTCTTCACTTAATTCCCCATCATTAAAATATTTATCTAACAAACCTTCATCAGTTTCTGCTACCGCTTCCATAAGCATTTGTTTACACTCTTCCACTTTATCTCTTAACTCCTCTGGAATTTCTCCTTCTTCCATAGTATGAGTCTTAGGATTAAATATTCTAGCTCTATTAGATATAATATTTACTATACCCCTAAGTTCTGTTTCTTTTCCTATTGGGTATTGTATAGGCACAACAGACATACCAAACTTATTTTTTAATTGCTCTAAAACTTTTTCAAAGCTACTATTCTCACGGTCTAATTTGTTCACAAATATAGCTCTCGGTAATTTACGCTCAACTGCATAATTCCATGCCTTCTCTGTTCCTACCTCTATTCCTGCAACTCCACACACAGTTATCATTGCCATATCGATAGCACTTAGTCCTTCAATTATTTCTCCTTCAAAATCAAAATAACCTGGCATATCTACTAAGTTAATTTTAACATCTTTCCATTCACAATGAGCAACAGCTGTAGAAATAGATATTCCTCGCTTTTTTTCTTCTACATCATAGTCACTTACAGTAGTTCCATCCTCAATTTTCCCAATCCTATCAATTTCTTTAGTGTAATATAGTAAACTTTCCATCAAACTTGTTTTGCCCGAACCACTATGACCAATTATTCCCACATTTCTTAAATTATTAATTTTATACTCTTTCATAAGGCGTACCCCCTAAATTAAATTTGGATGTATTAAGTTTATAAAATTGTATTAAATATATATTTTATTCTATGCATTATCAAAATTTCCTTCAAATGTTAGAATATTTATAATATTTAATCAATTATAAATAGAATAAAGCCATAATATAGCTTTATATCTATTTATATTTCTTAAATTAACTAATATTCTTTCCTTATAAAAATATCTTATAACAACACTGTTTGTACTTTTTTGAAGTGATAGTATTTTATTTTTTTAAAAATAAAAAAAGTAGATAATTTTGTTAATTATCTACATAAAATTTATAATTATAAGAAATGGCTCCGCGAAGAGGATT
>NZ_DJBA01000038.1:0-34183 GCF_002435615.1 Clostridium sp. UBA5988
ATTACTTGTAAAGTGGTGTTATTTAATTTTATCTTACTAATAAATTTAACTACTGGTGCTGGCGGTGCCCAAGCATAGATAGGATAAACAAATATTATCTTTTCTCCTGGTTTTAAGTCATATTCATAAAAATCTTTATCTTGTTTCATTTCCTTTGAAATTGCAATTAATTCTTCTCCTTGGTTACTGGATAAATTTTTTGCTACGTATAAAGAATTTCCTGTGCCTGAAAAATAAAATATCATGAATAAACCCTCCATATATATTTTTTTGCTATTGTTTTAATATACCATATAGATATATATTTATGAAATAGTCTTTTTAAAAATATTAAACTAGCATCTTTATATTTTTAATGCTAGTTTAATATTAGTTTAGAATTTAGTTTTTATCAGGTCTAGAGGCATTTAAATTCCTATCTATCCACATATTCAAAACTACAGTTATCACTTTCTATATCAAAGACTAACTTATCCTCTATATAAAACTTATAGTTAGCTGAGCAAGCTGCATTTTCATGAATAGTTCTGCACATATTACCACTTGAGGGTGCTAATAACTTTTGTGGATTTCCATCAGTAACTTTTATCTGTAGTTCATACTTACCTCTTTTTAACATTAGTGACTTGCAATTATATTTAAGAATCTTAACTCCATTATAGGTGGATAATCTATATTCTCTTCCTTTATAATATACAACGCATATACATCCTTTAAAATTTATTCCCATAAAAGGTATATCTGCTATAGCTGCCATTATAGATATTTTTTCATTTTTAAAATCATTACACTGGGTCCATAAGTAAGTTTTTGGGAAAGAGTTACCTCTATCTGTTTCAATATATCCAACTCCATCATTAAAACTTATATTTTCACCATTAATAATTAAATTTCCATTTAATTTATGATATAAACTAATAATGCCATGGCTACATTCCATGAAAGGTATAAAGCTAAAAGGTCCCATGATGTCATATTTTACAGGAGTCAATAAGTCATATTCTATTTTCCCATCTATAGTTAAGCCCTCATCTTTAATATGGATTTCAATGCCTTTAGATGAAAAAATACTATCTCCAATTTTAATTTTTAACTTATCTTTATAAACTATAAATTTAGAAAAACTATAATTTATATTATATGAATTTCTATTAGTTATAACTTGTATAAAGGCTGATCTATTTCCTTTACTATCTATATTTATGCCAGGTATAAAGGATATAGTATCCTCACCCTTCTGATGTTTAAAATACCAGCCTTCAAAGAAATCCTTTTTTCTAGCATAAGCTTTGAAACTACTCATCATATAGACCTCTAGTAGCAGGACTTTCTATCCAATTACCCTTGTAATCAAATCTAGAGCCATGACATGGACAATCCCATGATAACTCATCAGGATTCCACTGAAGTTCACAACCTAAATGTGGACATTTTGTAGTTACAGTAAATATATTACCATTATTATCTCTATATACCCCAACTTTCTCTCCATTATATTCTACAATTCCACCATGGCCAGTTTCTACCTTCTCTACCTGCTCACTTGGAATGTGAATTTTTTGTGCTATAAAATTCTTTGTAGTTTCTATTACATCCTGGGTTAGGTTTTTACTTGATGCTGACATATCAAATCTTGTAGGAGAAAATATCTCTGCAAAATCATTTTTATTTCCGGATATCATATCAGATAAAATCATAGCTGCCACCATAGAAGATGTCATTCCCCATTTTTTATAACCCGTTGCCACATATACACTAGGAGTTTCAGTGGAATATTGACCTATGTAAGGTATTTCATCTATAGGAATACAATCTTGAGCAGACCAATGATATTTTTCCTTAGCATTGGGATATAACTCCCTTGCTACCTGTCTTAATTCTTCATACTTACCACCAGCTTCATTCTTACCAGTTCTATGAGAACCTCCACCAAGTAATAATAAGTCCTTATAATTTCTAAAAGAGTATCCCCATTTATCAATACCAATGTACATTCCATTGACATCTTGAGCATTCTCTAAAGCTATAACATAGGATCTTTCTTGATGCATTCTAATGAAATAATACCCAGGTGTATTCATAATTGGATAGTGAGTAGCTACTACTATTACCTTAGCAGCAACCATCCCTTTATCTGTAACAACTAGCTCCTCTTTAATTTCTAAAGCTTTAGTATTTTCGTAAATGGTTAAGTCTTCAGTAATAACTTCTAAAAACTTAAGAGGATTAAATTGACCTTGATTATAAAATTTCAAAGCTGCCTTAACCTTAAAAGGAAGCTCTGTATTTTCTAAAAGTTTAGCTTTTATTCCTAACTTAGTTGCTGCTTCTAATTCTTTTTCTAAAGCTTCAACATTATCCATTGTATATAGATAAGCATCCTTCTCTTCAAAATCACATTTAATTCTCTCATTCTCTATTATCTCTTTATATTTTTTTATAGCCAACTCATTGGCACTTGCATATTGTCTTGCCTTCGCTTCTCCAAATTCTTTAATTAACTTATCATAAATTAAGGAGTGCTGAGAAGTTATCTTGGCAGTAGTATTTTTTGTATTTCCACTACAAATCTCTTCAGCCTCAATTATAACTACATTTATTCCTTTTTTCTTTAGCATATAGGCAGTTAATATTCCTGTTATACCGGCTCCTATAACTACTACATCTGCCTCTATATTTCCATTTAAGGATTCCCTCTTTTTAAAATTACAGCTTTCACTCCATACGGATTTCATAAAATCACCTCATAAATAGTATTCCATTTTAGTGATTTTATACACAATTAATTATTAATAAAGGTGATATATCCACACAACTATAACATTTTGTTGATATATCACCTTATATTATCTTTTTCCTAAGATATATTCTAAGGAATCCATATTAAAATTTAAAACAAGTTTCTCTGGGAAATCTATCTCCTTAAGTAACTCATAGCAGGATGAAAATTCTCCTACATCATAATAAATATGAGCGTCACTGCCCATTATTATTTTAACTCCATGTTTTTTACATAAGTTTAGAAGAGTTATTTGATTTTCTCTAGCATTTCTTCTAAAGCTCTTTGGAGATATGGATGTGTTATTCATTTCAAAAACCATATTCTTTTCTTTAGCCCCTAATACTACTTTTTCATAATCTAAAGGAAATCTACTATCATCAGGATGACCTATGATTTTAACATAAGGATTATCCATAACCTTTATTAACGCATTAGTATTTTCCTCAATGGTTCCTGGTGCTACACAAGGTGGATGCATACTGGCTATGACATAGTCAAGCTCCAGTGCCAGCTCCTCTTGTACATCTATTCTACCATCATAATCCATTATGTTAGCCTCTATTCCTTTTAGAATTCTAACTCCCATAATTTCATCCTTAATCACCTTTAAATTATTAAAATAATATTCATGAGCTGTACCTGGCATAGATATAGCATGATCTGAAACTCCAAGGACCTTTAGCCCCTTATCTCTAGCTTCATCAATATTTTCCTTTAAAGTACTATACGCATGCCCACTAGAAATAGTATGGGTATGTAAATCCATTAAAGCCTTCATTTATATCCCTCCATTACTTTATTTTTCTTTAGTCCTATCACTCTCCTCTATATTACCTCAAAACTGTATAATAAAAAAGGGATGATTCTTTCTATGTATTGATCTATGAGTTATTCACATATTGAAAATCACCTCCAAAATAAAATAAAAAGCACGTAATCTTAACAACTGGACTTACGCTGTTAAGCTACGTGCTGTATCTATATTATATAAAGTAAAAAATTTTATTTTAAAGCTCGTTAAAAAAATTTTAACAATTTATTATGCTGACTTCTTCTTTTTCTTAGCAATATATCCACCTAATGCAATTGCCATAATTCCCATAGTTCCAAATACATCTGGGGTTAATGGAGCACCAGTTTGAGGTAATTTGCTTGGATTGCTTGGTTTACTTGGATTATTAGTATTTGGAGTTGATGGCTTATTTTCTTCTTCTGGAACATTAGGTTCTGTTGGTTTTTCTTCTTCTGTAGGCTTATCTACAGTTGTATCTTCTCCTGCTACTAATATATCAAGATCTACTTCAGGGACACCATTTTTGTTCCAATCTTCGGCCATTGCATCTCTCATAACTACATTTGTGTTAACTGCATTTATAGCATTAGAGAAATCATATTTATCTCCACCTGTTAACATAAAGTCATTTATTGCTATCGAATAATATTTATCCATATCAATTTTAGTTCCATCATTTAGTCTTATAGATGAAACTTTTCCATCTTCTGGATTATACCAAACCTTTATACCTGCATATTGACCCCATGCAAATCCCTCTGTATTAATTCCATGTTCTATGATGCCATATAGGTCTGAACCCTTAACATCAAGAGTTACTATAGTGTTATCAAAAGGAAGAATTTCGTACATATCACCAATAGTGACATCTCCTTGTTCTAGACTTCTTCTAATTCCACCACCATTAGTTACAGCTATCTCAGTTCCTACTATTTTTCTCATAGTTTCTGCTACAGTTACACCAAGTGGAGTTACTGCAGTGTTTTTATCATCATGACTTAAACGCTCTTTAAGTGAAGTTACCTTTTGTCCTAATATTTCACTTAAACCTGAATTCATATCATTTACTTCCTTTAATACATTTTCATCTACTGGAAGGGTAGCCTCTTTACCTAAAAACACATCAACACTAGGCTCTACGTCTATAAGTTTGTTGCTATGATCAAAGGTAAATGTAAGCTTAGCTAAGGCTCTACCATTATATCCACCTTCTACTACTGGTACTCCATTTATCTCTCCTGAAACTACAGCATGGTTATGACCTGCAATTACAGCATCTACACCTTCAATTTTTGCTATATCAGCAGCTTCCCCAGTTATTTCTTTTGTATTACTATCTTGATACGCTCCGGCATGTGCTATAACTACTACAGCATCAACCTTTTCTGTTTCCCTAAGTACTTTGTTCCACTTAGCAACAGTATCTACTGGATCTAAGAATTCTACATCTTTTACATTTTCAGCTAAAGTAGAAGTTGCTGTTTCTGGAGTAGAAATTCCTATTAATCCTATCTTTACTCCATTTCTTTCAACTACTTTATATGGTTGCGCATAGCTTACTCTTTCTTCAGTACCTTTTTTAACTATATTGGCAGCTAAGAAGGAGAATCCACCTTCCTTTGACCAAGCATTTATATTATCAATGCCCCAGTCAAATTCATGATTACCTATAGCAGATGCTTCAAGTCCCATAGCTTTTAGCATAGCTGTTACTGGTTTACCAGTGGTAAGATTAGAAATTGCCGTCCCTTGATATAAATCTCCTGCTGATACTGGTATAACACCATATTCAGTAGTAGCTTTAGCTTTATATTCATTTACAACTCCCACTAATTTTGCAGCCCCAATATTTTTACCAGACTCCAATACATTACCATGGAAATCATTAAAGCTTAAAATATCTACTACCTTGTTGTCATTACTAGATACGGCTTGGCTATTATTTGTTTTATCATTTTCTTCTGCATATGCCTTAGTAATATTTGATGGCATTACCAAGGTTGCAAACAAGAATAGTGACATTATAAATGCCGTAAGCCTTTTTTTCTCTTTCATACCCTTTCCCCCTAAATATAATTTAATAGGAACATAGTTAACTATATTCCTATTATCTTATATTTTATTACCCATTATTTTACTTTTCAATAGTTTTATTCTTTTTTTGTAATATATTTTATAAATAATTATTAAAATGTAAAAAATATAGGTAAAAAATATAACAGGATTTTACCTATGTAAACCTATTTAACTATAAATCTATAAAGCTATATTCCTAGTTAAATATAGAACTATAAAACTATTTAAATAGTTAACTATTTGTTGTGCTCATGCGGGTTTCAAGGGCTTTCATGTTTAACAACATGGTTAATTTACCGTTAAAACACATCTTCCTCATTCTCAATTTTAATTATTTCTGCATCTGTATTTTCTTCTATAAAATTTATTATATTTTCCATGGTAGAATGGACCTGAGCTGATGTTCCACAAACTCCTACAATACCTATAACTAATGTTTGATGTATATCTTGTTCATCAACTTCGCCAACAGAAATATTAAACTTATTTCTTAGTCTTTGCATTAAACTCTTTATCACCATTCTCTTTTCCTTTAAAGAATGTACCCATGAGGCTCTTAGTGTCACACGCATTATTAATATTTTCATTATATTATCACTCCATTAATTTAATAGTTTATATTAATTTCTCCAGTTTCAATATTGTTATGTTCTTACATGGTAAACCCATTGATATTACTGTAATTAAGGCTCTTAGAGCAAATCTAATCAATTACCTCCAATGTACCCTATTATTCTAATTTTATCACAATATTCCTATATATATCCTCCGTTGCTCTTCTTTTACATACATCCTATAATGATAAGGGGATTTTTTTATCTTAAGGTATATATAAACTTAGTTTTAAATTATAAACTTTAGATTAAAATCTATAATTATATCATTTGAGGAGGTAAACTATTATGAACTCTGAAACTATCACTAAAAGGGATAATAAGATTAAAGATAGTTCTATCACTGATATGACCATTGGAAACCCTTTTAAAATTTTATGGACTTTTTCTCTTCCCATGTTACTTAGTTCACTTTTTCAACAACTTTATAATATTGTAGATAGTATTGTAGCAGGAAAATTTATAGGAGTAAATGCTTTAGCTGCTGTAGGTGCTTCTTATCCTATAACTGCACTATTCATAGCTGTGGCTGTAGGCTCTAGTATGGGATGCTCTGTAGTAGTTGCACAAATCTTTGGTTCAAAAAAGTATACTACTATGAAATCTGCAATTTCAACAGCTATAATATCTCTAACTAGTCTTAGTATTATTTTAACTATCTTGGGTAGTATTTTTTGTAAGCCCCTTATGAGACTTCTTCATACTCCAGAAAATATATTTTCTGATTCTGCCCTTTATTTACAAATATACATAAGTGGTATTATATTTTTATTTTTATATAATGCTGCCACCGCCATATTTAACGGTTTGGGAGATTCCAAGACACCTTTATATCTTTTAATTTTCTCTTCTATATTTAATATTATTTTAGACCTAGTATTTGTTATAACTTTTAAAATGGGTGTATCTGGAGTTGCCTTAGCTACTTTTATTGCTCAAGGTCTTTCTTCTATACTAGCTATAGTGTGCCTTATTATGAGATTACGTAAAATTGAAGTCACTGAAAAGTATCCTTACTTTAGTAGTTATATTTTAAAACGTATAAGTAGAATTGCCATACCAAGTATAATGCAACAATCCTTTATATCTGTAGGTCAAATTTGTGTACAAGGTCTAGTTAATAGTTACGGAGCCATAGTCGTAGCAGGATATTCTGCTGCCTTTAGAGTTCATACCATTGCTCTTACTTCTATGAGTACCATGTCTAGTGCACTTTCTAGCTTCACTGCACAAAACATTGGTGCAAAGAAAATTTCCCGGGTGAGAGAAGGATATAAAGCTGCAGTAGCTATAACCTTAAGTATATGTGGTGGAATTCTTATTCTATTTTTAATCCTTGCTCCAAAATTAATTGGATTGTTTGTAGATTCTAGTGAGAGCATAGATGTAATTAATGTGGGTACTGAGTTTCTAAGAACCCTAGCACCTTTTTATTTAGTAGTAGGTCTTAAGATGGTATGTGATGGTGTTCTCCGTGGAGCCGGAGCTATGAAAGACTTTATGTTTGCCACCTTTTCTGATTTAATACTAAGAGTAGCCCTTTCCTTCATTTTAGCTTCAATAATAGGATACTCCGGTATCTGGTGGGCCTTCCCTCTTGGTTGGATAATAGGAACTGCGTTATCTGTATACTTTTATTATAAGGGTACTTGGAAACCTTCAATTAATTAAATATTAATATTTATTCCTATTATTAAATTGTTTTAGTTGTTATAATTTGAATAACTATGGTAAATCATGTAGAATAGTACTAAATATTTAAAATCCTACAATAAACCAAGGATTATAAGGAGGTATACTAATGTTAAGTGATAATTTATTAAAAAATCTTAATGACCAAGTAAACTTTGAATTTTATTCATCTTACACTTATTTAGCTATGGCAGCCTATGCTGAATCTGTTGATTTAAGTGGAATAGCTAATTTCTTTAGAGTTCAAGCTCAAGAAGAATTATTCCATGCAATGAAACTTTATGACTATATTTTTCAAAAAAATGGTGTTGTTGAATTAGAAAAAATTGATAAACCAGAGGGCAAATATGAAAGTATAATAGATGTATTTGAAACTGGTTATAAACATGAACAACTAGTTACAAGTAGAATTTATAAGTTAGCAGATATTGCTTCCGAAGAAAAAGAACATGCAACTATGAGCTTACTTAGATGGTTCATAGATGAGCAGGTTGAAGAAGAAAACACCTTCAATACGCTTCTTAAAAAGATTAAAAGAGCTGAAGATAATCCAGCAGCCTTATATATGTTAGATGAAGAGCTTGCTACAAGAGTTTTCACTCCACCAACTACTGCTTAATGTGAAAATCAATTACTCATTATAATATTTATAGTGAGTATAATGACAACACAAAAGACTTACTTAGTGATAAACATTAAGTAAGTCTTTTATAATATATATAAATTTTTTATAGGCAATTTATTTTGCTACAAATTAAGTAGATGTTATCACTTTAATTTTACTAGTAATTGTCCTGTCTTTACTTGTTGTCCTTCTGATACAAGGATGGAGTCAATAGTACCATCCATAGAAGCTATTATATTAGTTTCCATTTTCATTGCTTCTATTGTCAGTAAGCTTTCTCCCTCTTTAACTTGTTGTCCTTTTTCTACTAAGACTTTAATTATAGTTCCAGGAATACTCGCTCCAATCTCTAGCTTATCCTCAGCATTAGCCATCTTTATAGAGCTATCACTACCATTACTCTTTAAAGCACTTGCTGTTTTATCTTTAATTTTAATTTCTCTTCTATTTCCATTAATTTCAAAGGCTAGAGTTCTATATCCTTCTGAATCTAATTTACCTATTTCTATAAATTGAACTATAAGGGTCTTTCCTTCTGCAACTTCAACTTCACATGTTTCACCCTCTGCAAGTCCATGGAAGAATACATCACTACCCATACGACTTACATCACCGTATTCTGAAACAAATTTTAAGAAATCTTCAAATACTTCAGGATATAAAGCATAACTTATAACATCTTTTTTAGATGGATTATATTTATATTTATCCTTTAAATATTCTTCAATTTTATTAAAGTCTTCAGGTGGTAATAATTCTCCTGGTCTATCCGTTATAGCTTTTTCACCCTTTAAAACTATCTTTTGTAGTTCCTCTGGAAATCCACCTTCTGGTTGACCCATCATCCCTTTGAAATAAGATACTGCCGAATCTGGGAAAGCCATATTTCTTCCCTTTTCACAGATATTTTCAGAAGTTAATCCATTTTGAACCATGAAAATAGCCATGTCCCCTACCATTTTTGAAGAAGGTGTAACTTTTATTATATCCCCTACCATATTATTTACCTCTTTGTACATAGATTTAACTTCTTCAAATCTATGACCAAGTCCAAAACTTTCTACCTGAGGTTTTAAGTTTGAATATTGTCCCCCTGGAATCTCATATTTATAAATTTCTGCTCTACCTGACTTAAGTCCTGATTCAAACTGTTCATATACTGGTCTTACAGCATCCCAATAATTGGATAACTTTTGAATTTCACTTACATTTATGCCAGTATCTCTGTCTGTATTTTCAAGAGCTGCTACTACAGAGTTTAGAGCTGGTTGGCTAGTTAAACCAGACATACTATTAAAGGTTGTATCTACAATATCTACTCCAGCATCTGCTGCCATAAGCACAGTTGCTACACCATTTCCAGTAGTGTCATGGGTATGTAAATGAATAGGTATTGAAATCTCATTTTTTAATGCTTTAATTAGTTTTTTAGCTGCATAAGGTTTAAGCAATGCAGACATATCCTTTATAGCAAGTATATGAGCTCCCATTTTTTCTATTTCTTTAGCCTTATTTACATAGTATTCAAGACTATATTTATCTCTAGTTACATCTAAAATATCTCCAGTATAGCATAGAGCTACTTCTGCTAATTTTCCACAATTTAAAACTTCATCTAGAGATGTCTCTATACCCTTTAACCAGTTAAGTGAATCGAAAATTCTAAATATATCTATACCGCTCTTTGAAGATTCTCTTATAAATTCTCTTATTACGTTATCTGGATAATTTTTATATCCTACACCATTAGCTCCTCTTATTAGCATCTGGAACATAACATTAGGAATTCTTTTTCTTAATTCTTCAAGTCTTTCCCATGGAGATTCTTTTAAGAATCTGTAAGCCGTATCAAAGGTAGCTCCACCCCACATCTCAAGAGAAAATAAATCTCTTCCATAGGCTGAGGTCGCCTTTGCAATGTTGAACATATCTCTACTTCTCACTCTTGTAGCCATTAAGGATTGCTGTGCATCCCTCATAGTAGTATCAGTAATTAATAGTTTTTTCTGATTTTTAATCCAATTTACAACGCCCTCTGGACCTTGTTCATCTAATATTTTCTTAGTACCTTGTATGCCTTCTAAAGAGTCTATAACTGGAATAACTGGTACATCAAATTCTCTCTTATTTCCCTTAGTTTCATTTACTATTTTTTCTCCAATGATTTTTAAAACCTTATATTCTTCATCAGTTCTAGGTTTTATATCAAATAATTGTGGATTATCTGCTATGAAATTAGTATCACATTGTCCTCTTCTAAAGGTTTCATTATTTAATACGTTTATTAGAAAATCAATATTGGTCTTAACTCCAGTAATATTTAACTCTTTAATTGAACGTATGGATTTTCTAATTGTATCTTCAAAGGTTCTAGAATAGGCTGTTGTTTTTACAAGTAAACTATCGTAATAAGGACTAATTACAGCACCACTAAATCCATTTCCTCCATCTAGTCTTATCCCAAATCCTGAACCTGTTCTATAAACATCTATTTTCCCTGTATCTGGGGCAAAACTATTAGAAGGATCTTCTGTAGTTACCCTACATTGAATTGCAAAGCCTCTTGGTTTTACATCTTCTTGTGAACAGATTCCTATTTCCTTAGAATCTAAACTATATCCCTGTGCTATTAAAATTTGACTTTGAACGATATCTATTCCTGTAGTCATTTCGCTAACAGTATGTTCTACTTGTATTCTTGGATTCATCTCAATAAAATAGTGATTGCCATGTATATCTACTAAGAACTCTAAAGTTCCAGCACTTATGTATCCTACGGATTTTGCAATCTTCAAAGCATCTTCACAGATAACTTGTCTTTTTTCTTCACTTAGAGATACTGCTGGGCTAAATTCAATAACCTTTTGATGTCTTCTTTGTATTGAACAATCTCTTTCATAAAGGTGAACTATATTACCATGCTTATCTCCAAGAACTTGAATCTCAATATGTTTAGGTCCTTCTAGATATTTTTCTATAAATATATCATCTATTCCAAAAGCCTTTTTTGCCTCATTTTTAGCACTTTTAAAAGACTCCAGAAGTTCTTCTTCTTTTCTTACTATCCTCATACCTCTTCCACCACCACCGGCAGCAGCCTTTAGCATGATTGGATATCCACATTCTTTTGCAAACTTAATTGCTTCTGTCTCTGAAGTAATTGGTTTTTCAACTCCTGGTATTACAGGTACACCAACTTCTTTTGCTACAATCTTTGATTTTATTTTATCCCCTAATCTATCCATCATTTCTGCTCTAGGTCCTATAAATTCTATTCCTGCCTCTTTACACTTTCTAGCAAACTCAGGATTTTCAGATAGGAATCCATAACCTGGATGGATGGCATCTACACGCTTTTTTAATGCAAGATTAATAATTTCATCAATATTTAAATAAGCGTCAACAGGGCTTTTATTCTTTCCAATCTGATAGGCTTCATGAGCCTTTGTTCTGAAAAGAGAAAGCTTATCCTCCTCAGAATATATAGCAACAGTTCTTATTCCAAGCTCGTGACAAGCTCTAAATATTCTTATTGCAATTTCTCCTCTATTTGCTACTAATACTCTTTTGAATTTTTTCTTAGTCATATAAAAAACACCACCATCTTTTATTATTTTCAACTATAAACTTTATAAATTTATGCAATATATAATCTTTAGTTTATGCAAAATATATTTTTTTAACAAAAATAATTGGACTCCAATAACATGTTTTTAATTATATCACACACTTTTTATAAAGTATAGCATTTTTATAAAATTATTATGTACAACTGAAATTTAATATTTTTATACTTGCAAATATAATAACTTGAATAAAAAAATGATTTAAAATAATTCTATTCGAATCATTTTAAATCATCTTAAAACCCTTGTATTTAGCTATTTTTCTTAAAATTCATTATATATTATCATATATTTTTAATTTTACAAGATAATATTTTATGAATTTGTATTCTTTAAATATTTTATTTGTGTTAAATCAATTTATTGTATTTTTATTTAATATTAACTAATTTATTGTATAAACCATCTATAATATATTAATTAATTCCATTTTTAGTAATAAAATATATAAAAATTTATGATGTTAATTAACATTTATCATTTTATATAATTCATTTTCTTCCTTGGTAATCCTTGTCTCTATAGCTTTTAATATACACTTAGTTTCTTCAACAAATCCCATTAAATTAGCTTCAATTTTATTCTTAGTATTAAATTTATTTTTATAACTAGTGAATACTTGTGAAATTTCACCCATTTCATTCATATATAAATTAGCCATTTTCTTAAGTGATAAATCTTTACCATTAACCAAGGCTGGATATAAAAATTTATCCTCTGATGTTAAGTGAATTTGTAATTTCCCTGCGAGTTTATTTATATGGCTTGCTGCTTCCATTGCATTTAATGCCATACCATTTTTATTTATCATTTCTTTTATTAGCCTTATTTCATCTGATATATCTCCGTGTTGTCTCATTAAATTATTTAAATTCATGGTAATACCCCCTACTGATTTACTACCTTTATTATAAACAAAATATAGCAGAAGTTATGTACCATTTGTTACAACCTTTAGCATATATCCTCTATTTTAATTAATATTAGAAAAGGTCATATCAAAATAATCTATTAATCTTAAATTAATATAAGATTTAATATATTTTGATATAACCTCTTTTTTTTAATTTATACCTGTTTTCATATAATTTTTACAATGTTCTGCTACTTCATTTGCAGCAATCATTGCACTTTTTATAGCTCCTTGTATCCATCCATGTTCCTGCGAAATATGTTCACCAGCAAAATATACTCTATTATCATATTCAGGCTGGCTAGAAGCATAGGCAAATAGCCTTTTTTGGCCAGGCATATAATAGCAAACAGCTCCAAAAAATCCTTGTTCATTATCCCATTGTATGGTTTTACTATCTAATACTATATCATCAAGATATCCTTTTTTGAGTCCTTGAACATGCTCTACTTGTGTTTTTATCCATTCTAACCTAGTTATTGGTTTTAAATTACCAAGACGCATTGCATCTCTAGATAGATTGTAGGATGCTAAAAGAACCCCAGCACCTCCATAACTTTTATACTCTCTTCTCACAGAAGGTATTACCTGACTTTCAAGATCAGCAATATTGTACTCAATATTATAAGATGGGTACCATATACTTCCTATTGGTAAGTCTGTATAAGAGGCTCCACCTATTATTGCTTTACTAGGTCCCCCTTCTTCCCAAAATTTCTCCTTACACATAAAGAGAGTTTTTTGTCCTGCTATATAATTAACTTCTTTGATTGCCTGCATTTTTTCTGTACTAAACATAGGATATATATTTACATTACGAAGACTAGAAAATGGTATAGTGCATATTACAAAATCAAAGCTCATAATGTTACTACTTATTTCTTCTTCACTTTTATATTCTAAAATAACTTTATTATCCTCGTTATTTTTGTATATACCTTCTACTCTATTTCCATTTTTCCAAGTTATCTGTCCTAGTTGATTCTGTAAAATGTCATTATATTCTTTAGGATCAAGTGACATTAATGAATGATACATTGCAATAGGTAACCATACTGTTCCACCGTCTATTTGGTACCTAAAAGCATCATCTACAGTATACTGTTCTTGGAGACTTTCTATATAACTATTATCATATAGCCATCCAGAAAATGTAACAATAGATGATAACAATTCTATAGCACCTTCACTTAATCCTCGTTCTTCCAGTTCTCTTCTTATACTTAAGCTGTCAAAGTATTCAATTTCCGGAGAGTACCTTTTTTTGTTTTGTAATAACTCTCTTCTTATATCTGGACTAATTTGAAGTAAGCTAGCTCCTAAGCCATAACTTACAAGTTTTCGCCAAGGTTCTTTTCTTTCCCATGGTGCTAAATTAAATTCAGGATATATTTTCTCCATAACACTTCTTCCATCTGGATCATTGATAGCTCTTTTATTTCTCACATAAATAAAGGCATTATCATTATTTTGAATAAAGGGTGTTGTTTTTAATTTAAATAGATTTATATACTTCCATGCAGCTTCATGACTTACTGGTATTCTCATAGCACCAAGCTCACCATAAAATCTTTTATTTTCATCAAAATAGTAAGTATAAATTCTTCCTCCTATACGTTCCTTTTGCTGTTCAAATATAGTTATGTCAAAACCCAATTTCCTAAGCTCAAAAGCAGCAGATAAACCTGCAATTCCTCCTCCTATTATACCTACATTAATCCCCTTACATCTGCCTGGTGGTAATATGGTTGTAATGTCCTTTGGTGGGCTAAGTAGTTCAATTAAATTATCATAGTCTTCTATTCGACCTACTTCTTCTAAAGCAAGCCTTAGCATACTATGCCTTTCCTCGTCTGTAGGATTACTTGGCTGCACAACTTTAACTTCCCTAGCCAAATAGTTTCAACTCCTTTTAGTTCTATAGTAATTATAATATTCTACTTTACTAAAAAGAGTTCTATGATTTAATTATATAATCAAACTAAAAATAACATATTACTGGTGTACCCTGAGCTATATATTCAAATATCTTACTAGCAACATCATATGGAGTATTTATACATCCATGAGAACCATCTGTTATATAAATTTGCCCTCCAAATTTTGAGCGCCAAGTAGCATCATGGATACCAATATCGCCATTGAAAGGCATCCAATAACTAACGGGTGCCGCATAATTTTCACCTCTTAAAGTTGCATTTTTCTCTTTATAAGTTAAACTATAAATACCTGATGGAGTAGCATGTTTACTATCAGCATTACCACTAACCATAGGACCTTCTGTAATTAAAACTCCATCATTATAAAACCATATATGCTGGGTTGTTAAATTAATTTCTACATAGGTATTTCCGAAATCATTTGCACCATAAGCTACAGCTGTTTGAGCATATATAGGTTGTCTTTCTTCTTTTTTTCCATCTTTAATAGCATTAATTAAAGCTTCAGTTTCTTCACTATAATTAATTAACCATCCATAGTCACCGCCACTTACATTTACGGTAGTTCCAAGGGAGGTTTTAAATTTTCTTGTAGACCCATAAGTATCATATTTAATAGACAGTGAATTTAAATATTCCCTTACCTTTTCTTCATCAATAGATACCTTAAAGTTTTTATCAATGTGAAGCCACTTATGAATAGAATCTCCATTTAATACTTCTTTATTATCTCCAAATTTATGGGTAATTACTGAACCTATATACTTATCAAGAGTATTTTTAGCCTTTACCACTTCCTTTGAAGCAACAGTATACTTTGGTTTTTCATAACATTCAATTTCTTCTAAATTTATTTCATCTACTTTATTATTAAGTGCTTCCTTAACTTTTTTATATAATATATCTTTATTTACCTTATTTCCTTGTACTTCATCTTTAATTACGTATTCCTTATTTTCATATTCAATTTTAGCACTCTCAGGTTTAATTATATTATCCTTCTTAAAACAATTTAAACTACGAAACTTCTTTTTTACTAATTCATCATTATAAGATACTTTTTTTTCCAACTTATAATCACTAGTATTAAAAACTCCATAAATCCATCCAAAAGCACTTTGATTATCCTTCAAGTCTTCAATTTTGTTTTCTAAATTATACTTATATTCAATGTCGCTTCCATTTATATTTTCTTCAATATTATCTCTTTGCTTTAACTTTAATATATAAGCTTCACTTTCTGCTAATATATCAGCTTCAATATCTTCCGTGGTTTTTCCAGTAACACTAACTCCATTAATCTTAGTTCCAAAATAAAATCTCTTCATAAAATATAAAGATGTACTTAAATATATAATTAGCAAAATACTAATGGAAATTATAATACCTATAATTATCCTCTTCTTTATATTCACACTTTTTTCTACTTCTTGATCTTTAATCTCCATAATAACCCCCTATATAACTAGCAATTGCAAATAAATTTACCCCGATTATTTACAATTAAATAATATTAATAAATATATTCTCATACTATATATACTAATCATACCACTTTAAAAGTACAAAAATATAGGTTATACCTATTATTATTAAAGTACAACCTATAAGTTTTAATTTATAGCTTTTTCAACCCTTAATTTATAGTTTCTGAAGCAAGAGTAGCTTTATTGAAAGTTTTATCCATTTTATCATTACATAGTAACTCCGCTTCCTCTCTTGAAATAACATTATTTCTTATCATAGACATTAATACAACTTCACTTCTTTCCTTTGCTCTTTCATAATTTTTAGATAATGCATAGTTTTCCGGTGATTGTGGTAATCCAGCTAACAACAATGATTGAGATAAAGTTATTTCATTGGGTGATTTATTAAAATATCCTCTAGAGGCTTGTTTAATTCCAGAATAGCCATCGCCATAATATATTACATTTACATATAGCTCTAATATTTCTTCCTTTGAGTAATTATTTTCTAGTTCTCTAACCACAAAAATTTCCGCAATTTTTCTTTCCAATTTTTGCTCATGGGTAAAAAATAAGTTTTTTGCTAATTGCTGTGTTATTGTACTTCCCCCCATAATTATTTTTCCTGCATCGATATTGCTAATAGCTGACCTTCCTATGGCTATTAAATCTATTCCATTATGATTATAAAATCTATGATCTTCTACGGATACAATGGCATCTAGGAAGTCTTTAGAGATTCCATCTATAGTTATATAATCCTTACCACTTCTTATATCATTAATTTTTTCTTGTACCCCTATATCAGAGGTAGCAGCTCTATATAAAGAATATCCATCTTGTAAAACAAAAACTCCAAGTGCTGTCATTAAAACAATAATCCCTAAAGTAAGTTTAACTAATAACTTCTTCATTGCAACTCCTCCTTATAAGTTTATTATACATCTCTTAGTTCCCATGTGTTATCGAAGTAACTTACACTTATCTTACATTTTTGTAATTTACAATTTTATAAGTTAACATAATAATTATTAATTACTATAATTAATTAATATTATAGTCAACGACTAGTGATTTAAAGAAGGCTTTAAAATAAAAATACTATCATCAAAGAATTCATAAGTATTCCTTAATGATAGTATTTTCCTATTTAATGAAGAGTCTATGGATTTTAAAACTTGATATCGCTTTATTACTTTTAAAATTTAAATATTGTATTTCTTTTTAACTATTATATCTATACTTACTAAACTAGAATATAATTCCCCACATTATTGTAGAAACTAAAGTCATTGACAATCCTACTAAAGATTCATATGGTATTAATTTCAAACGCTGTCCTATGCTCATCCCTGTTGCTCCTGCTGTTGCATGGAAGAAAGAACCATGTGGTAGATGATCAAGAACTGTAGCTCCAGCATGAACCATCGCCGCTCCTCCTATAGGTGATGTACCTACTCCCACTATGGCTTGTGAGAATGTAGCTGATGCTATAGTTGACCCTGAAGTTGTTGAAGCTGTAGCAGCACACATTAATATTCCAGAAATAGGTGCCAATACAAAGGCTGGCATATTTAGAGCATTAAGCACTCCTATAGTTGTAGCCTGTAATCCTGATGCCTTTATTATTCCTGCTACAGTACCTGTTCCTATTAAAAGTATTGCTACAGGCATCATTTTAGATAATCCAAAGGTTAGATATTCGTTAATATTTTTACCTTTACCCATAACTAAAACTCCTATAATACCTCCAACTGGCAATGCTATAAGTGGATCTATTGATATTCCTACTAATGGTCTAAGTGATAGTAAAATTATAGTTACAATTGGACCAATTATTGCTGCAAAGAAAGATGGTAGTTCCACCTCTTCAACTTCTTCTATTTTTGTTTCTTTTGCACCTTTATACTTTTTATTAAGTAAAGAAGTCAATATTACTGTAACTACAAGTCCAACTATGGCAGGAATTATATTAGCTACCATTAAAGATGACAATTCTACTCCAAAATTTTCTGCTGCTGCTATGGTATTAGGGTTTGGCGATACTATATTTCCAGCCTTACCTCCACCAATCATAGCTAAAAGTATAACCATAGGTGAATATCCTAATTTCTTGGCTATTGCAAGGGCTATAGGTGCTACTGTTATTACTGCTACATCTATAAATACTCCAACAGCTGTTAGTATCATCGTTGATAACGCTATGGCAAATAGCGCTCTTTTCTCACCTAAGCTTTTTACAATTTGATCTGCAATTTTAGCTGCTGCTCCTGTCTTAATAAGCACTCCTGCTAAAACTCCAGAAGTCACTATACGAAGAATTGCTGGCATGATATCTTTTGCCCCGCTTATCATTACACTTACAGTTCCTTCAATTCCTGCTCCTCCTACTAACCCTCCAACTACTGCACCTAATATTAAACTATATACAGGTTGTACTTTTTTAATGATTAATACTATGGCTACTACAAGTCCAAGTAAAGCTCCTAATGTTGTGATTTGTATCTCCATTATCGTCACCCCTATTTAAGATTTTTATTCTTTCATTGTCTTTATAAGTCTAAAAATTTGTGTCATTGTTGACGTCATATTCTTTATAGCTGTTTCTTTATTAACTGCTTCTTCTATAGTCATAGCTGAATTTATTATAGAAAAATAGGCATCTATTCCTTCTTCATTACACTTAACAGCATCTTCTGTAGTGCATCCTGCCACTGCTATTACCTTAACCTTATGTTTTTTAGCAAGCTTAGCAACTCCTATAGGCGCTTTTCCCATGGCAGTTTGATTATCTAGTCTACCCTCGCCAGTAATAACTAAATCTGCATCCTTTATAGCTTCTTCTAACTTAATTTCTTCTAATATTATCTTGATTCCAGATTCTAGTTTTGAATTTAAGAATCCTAAAAATGCAAATCCAAGTCCACCTGCTGCTCCCACGCCTTCTGTCTCAGCTATATCTTTTCCTAAGTCTTTTTTAACCACATGTGCAAAATTTCTAAGGCCTCTATCTAATTCTTTCACCATCTCAGGAGTTGCACCTTTTTGTGGTCCATAAACATAGGCTGCTCCATTTTCTCCGTACAAAGGATTAGTTACATCACATGCTATTTTGAAGGTGCACTCATCTAATTCCTTCAATTTATTATGTGTTTTTATAGTTTTTATCTTATTTAATACCTGGCCACCAAAGCCAATAGGTTCATTATTTTCATCATAAAACTCATATCCTAAGGCCTGTAGCATTCCTACTCCTGCATCATTAGTAGCACTTCCACCTATTCCAACTATAAAGTTTCTACATCCCTCTTTTATGGCAGCTTTTATTATTTCTCCAACTCCATAGGTAGTAGTTTTTAAAGGATTTCTTAGTTCTGGTGGAACTAGTGCATAACCTGCCCCTTGAGCCATTTCTATTATTGCTGTATTGTTATTTTTTAATATCCCATACTTAGCCTCCACCTTTTCTGCCACTGGACCTGTAACAGATATAATTTTGCCTTCACCATTCATGCCTTCTACTAAAGCATCTACAGTTCCCTCTCCCCCATCTGCTAAGGGCATTATTTTTATATCTGAATTATTATCTACATTCAATATTGCTGTTTTTATTGCATTAGCTGCTTCAATTGAAGTTAAACTTCCCTTTAAAGAATCTATAGAAATTACAATTTTCATTGCTACCTCCTCCTTTTATCAAATTATATCAAAGGATTTTTGTCACTTCTATGTTACATACAACAAAATAATACGTTTTCACACCTTAATTTTTGTCATATCTAATATTGAATTTTCAAATTTAAAATCCTTCATAAAAATATTTTTACTTATAAATAAAAATATCTCAAAATTGGTTATAATTAATCCTCATTTTTATTTGATTGATACCTATTATTCCATATAGATACAATTTCAAAAAAACTTTAGATTTAATCAATTTTGAGATAATTCATTATTAAAAATTTCTTTACAATTAACCTTTTATGATAGTTTTATAGCTAAATAAAGTATTACGGATTCATTAAATTTTCTTGGATTAAACCCTGACTTTTCATATATTCTTTCTAATCTGTACTGAAGGGTATTTTTATGTACATATAACTCTTCTGCAGTTTGTTTTAGAGACATATCATTTTTATAATAAACCTCCAATAGATTTATATCCTCTTCATCAAGAGATTTTAATACCTTATCCTTATACTGATTTTTTGTTTCAGTATCTACACTCTCTAAAATAAGCTCTAAATTCAAGCTATCAAGATAAGTTAAAATATCATGGTTTTCAGCGGAGTACTTAAGGGCAATTCTAGCTTCTTCATAGGATTTATACGCTTCATATAAACCCTTTAACCTCCCTACTCCCCCAGTTAAAATTCCATGATACTTACTTAATGTTTCCAAATGAGTATTTCTTAATTTATTATATCTTTCCTGGTTTACTAACGCTATGAATTCATTAGGATAAATATATAGTTTAAATATATTACCAATATCATCTAATACACCTTTTATATGGTTCTCTATAGTCTCTAGCTCTCTAAGATTATGATACTTATTTATCTTTAAAATAACTATTGCAAACTGCTGATCTAACTCTATTCCAAATTCCTGAAGAATATTTTCAATTTCATTTTTATCTTCAACATTATTATATATCAACGACTTTACAACATAATTTATTCTCTGTTTATCTGCTTCATACTTATAATTTAGCTGCTGTTCTTTTATAAATATTTCCGTGATTTTAGTAACTAAAAATCCAAATTTACTAACTTCACTAGGCTCTCCAGTTATACCTATAGCACCTACTGCAATATTGTTTATTTTTATGGGATAGTTTATACCTTTTCTACTTCCTTTATATTCCTCATTATCTTCAACAGTTACATTACTCAAAGTTTTTATAGTATTATATCCTGCTTGATGAAAGGTGTTAAGTCTAGATTTATCTGTACTACCTATAATTATCCCATTAACATCTATAAAATTTATATCTTTATCTACAACCTCTTTAACTGCATTTACTATTTCTTGAGCTAAGTTAAAATTGATTTTATTAATTATCATAATTTAAATCATCTCCTTGTGAAGCACTATAGACAAGCTTATAAGAGATTACCTTGTAACAAATATTATATACCACTAAATTAATTCATCCTGCTTTAATAAATTAAACAATGTAGGATTCAAATTAAATTCATTCATTAAAGCATTAACCTCTGAAAGTACCTTTTCCTTTTTTTCCTTAGCTATACTAGCCTTTGACGCCCTAATTAATATGTTTTTAGGAGAATGAGCTATATCTATAAATTCTAAAAGCTGAGTTTTATATCCAACAGATTCTAAAAGATTTCCTCTTACTGCATCAGTCATGAGAGCTGCTACTCTTTCTTGAACTATGCCATATCTAGTAAGTATAGATAAGGATTCTGTGTTCATTTGCTTATTAAACTCATGTTGACAACAAGGTACAGAAAAAATCATTTTGCTATTCCATTTAATAGCATTATATAATGCATAATCTGTAGCAGTATCACAAGCATGTAAGGTAATTACCATATCAACCTTATCATTATATTTAAATCCATTTATATCTCCAAGTTCAAAGTGTAAGTTTTCATAATTATATCTTTTAGCTATATCATTACACTTTTCGATTACATCCCTTTTAAGATCTAGACCTATCATCTTAACATTAATTTTCTTAATCTCTACAAAATAGTAATATAGTACAAAGGTTAAATAAGATTTCCCACATCCAAAATCTAAAATTGTAAGCTCTTTATAATCATTCTTTTTAATTTCATCATCAATGATTTCAACAAATCTATTTATTTGTTTATACTTATCATACTTTGAATTTACCACTTTGCCTTCTTTAGTGAAGATTCCTAAATCTATAAGAGGTTCAATTATCATTCCTTCTTTAAGGATATAATTCTTTTCTTTATTATGTTCTTTATTAATAAGACTTTCATTATTGCTTGTTTTCTTTCCTAAATGAACTTTACCCTTTTTAGATACTCTTAAATCAAAGGTAATATTACTTGCCCAAGCAGAAACTTGTTTATAATTATCCATTGTATACTCTAAGACTTTTTCCTTTAATAAATCTAAATGAATATTTTCATGAAATACCTGCTTATCAGTATACTTTTCTATTTGATAATACTCCTTCGAGTTGTTTTCCTTTAATATAAATATTATTTTGTTATATTCTATATCTTTATTCATCTTATTACTAATAACTAATTTTATAATCTGTTCTTTTATAATTTCATCAATTGCTTTTCTTAATTCTTCCATCTTTACACACCTTACTATTTATATTTGTATCTATTGTATCATATATTAAATTATTATGTTTACAAGAAAAAACCCCTCAAATAGCATAACTATTTAAGGGGTAAATATTTACTAATTAAAAACTAGATAATAGTAATATTTTCTGCTTGTGGTCCTTTTGGTCCTTTAGCTACGTCAAAAGAAACTTTTTGACCTTCTTCAAGTGATTTATAACCATCAGAATTTATTTGAGAAAAGTGTGCGAAAACATCTGTTCCATCTTCTCCTGTAATAAATCCAAAACCTTTTTCTCCATTAAACCATTTTACTGTACCATTCATAAATGTATACCTCCGAAATTTTATTTTTCTTAAATTCATTGTAATAATTCACTAACAAAATTTCGATATTAACATACTCTATTTATTAAGTACTAATTGAAACATATTGGTTTATATTATTTACTATTAATTTAAGTTCTTATTAAGCATACTACACTTTATTATATAAAGCAAGCTATTTTATAATAATTTACTTGTTTTATTAAAAATAGTTTTATTTTCCTTAATTTTTCCTTCATTACCTACTATGCAACAATAATTTTCATTCATTCCTATCTTAATCATTGAAGCATAATTTCTTATATCTTCATTAGTAGTACTCAAAAGTTCATCTCTCCATCTTTGAATGTCTTCTTGAGTTACATTGCAAATATAGTCTGCAACTGCTTTTTCACCTTTTCTATCAGGAGTTAATGGTTTATATAACTGTCCAACAGATCCTATTATAAACTTTTCCATATCCTCCTTGGTAAATTCTACTTCTTCTAAGAATTTATACGCTTCATTATACATATCTATTGTTATTGCAAGGTTTGGATCACGATAGGAATAAATTGCTAAATTTCCATCCTCATTTATATCACTATAACATCCATAAGCTCCACCTTGAAGACGAACTCTAGGATATAAATATTCATTATCTAATATATTTAAAAATGCTCTCATCTTTCCTGAATACTCATACCCAAGGTCTGCAAAGTTAAATCCTTTAACTACATATTGCACATTGCTAGGAGTTATTATAGCTTCTATATCCTTTTTGCTCTTATATTCAATATTATATAATTTAGTAGGTTCAGTTTTAATATTACAAGTAACCTTATTAATATTAGTTACTACTGTTTCAACTTCTTTTTCTTCTCCCACTACAGATATAATTAAATTATTTTTATTAAATATAGTCTCATATACTTTAATAAGATTGCTTCTAACTTCTTCACCAGATTTATCAAAGCTCTTTTCTAGATTACAAATGAATTCGTAATAAGTTGCACCACTAATTCTTTCCCAGTATTCTCCACCACATGAGGTCTGTGCAAATATTCTGTTCATCCCAACTTTATGTCCTGCATTTATATTTTTCATTTGAAGCTTAGATTTTGTTTCTTGAATAATCTGTTTAAGCCTACTTAAATCATCAAATTTAGTAGTAGTAATTATTTCATTTATTAATTCTAGTAGAGCTTGAATGTTCTCTCCAATTACCTTTGATTTAACTATAAATTTAGGATGATATACCTGACTATTATTTTTCTCAGTATATACTTGATTTTCAAAAGTTATTCCACCTGTAGTTTTATATATTTCAGTAATTAATTCAGAATAACCTCTTTTCTCAGTATCAAGCTCCCCTAAAACATCCTTTAAAAGTCCTAAATAAGGAATATACGTTTCTTCGATTACTTTTCCATCAAATAAAAGATTAATATACACTATTTTATTTGTAGGAATATGATGTTTTAAAATAGTTATTCCTTGTTCTTTCACAACCTCTTGAGGAATTTTTTCTGCTTTTCTATCTATCTCCTCTATAGGTAACTTTGGAAGAGTATCCTTTTCTTCTTGGGTATCAACTCTAACCTGGGCTTCTTTTAACTTCCTATTTCTCTCCATAAGCTCTTTTACTTCTTTATCAGATAAAGAACTTCTGTAATTTTCTAGCTTTTCTTCTAAAGCTTTATTTCTAGCATCTTCTAATCCCTTTTTAGGTGTCAAAACTACTAAGGAACAATGAGAATTTTTAACCATATTCTTTTCAATAAACTTCTCAAAATATCCATTGTCTAAAGCAGCTTTTATCTTATTAAGGATATCCTCATACTTTAAATGGACAAGAGGATCTCCATCATATATCCAGCTATTTAAAACCCAATCATTATATTCGATTCCCTTATTTGCAGTTCTCCATGGATCAGCTTCACGCAAATCAAATTCAACGGTGTTTATAGCTGCCTTCAATTGGTCCTTATCTAATCCCTTGTCTACAAGGTCTTTAAGAGCATTCATAATAACATTTATAAATTCACTCTTCTTTGTAGCATCTACATTCTTAGCTACTATCGGGAATAATATTTCCTTAGTTGCATCCATATTCATATCATCCCTTGTAATAATGCACTCACCTATGCCAGCTTTAAGTAAGGCAGCTTTTATTGGAGATGCTGATGATTCAATTAACATGTTATAAAGTATTTTTGTGGCTAAATATGCCTCTCCATTACAGGTTTCCTCAAAGGCGAAATTTAGTGCTAAAAATGCCTTATTTTCTTCATCTTCATCCTCACCTATAGAATAATTAGCAGTTCTTTCTACCATGCCTTCAAAATTTTTCACGTCATCTATATGAGAAGGTATCTCTATTCTATCAAATTCATAAAGATATTCATCATTTATAAACTTAAGACACGCTTCTAAATCCTGATTACCGTATAGGTATATATAACTATTAGATGGATGATAGAACTTACTATGAAACTTTTCAAAATCCTCTTGAGTTAGGTTAGGTATAACCTCTGGATCTCCCCCTGAAACAAAAGCATAAGTAGTATTTGGAAACAATGATCTATATATATCACTACAAATTACTTCCTCTGGAGATGACATGGCTCCTTGCATTTCACTATAAACTACCCCTTTATAAGCTAGTTTATTAGTATTTTCATCTAATTCATATCTCCAACCTTCTTGACGTAATATTTCAAGATTTTCATATATTCTAGGGTGTAAAACTGCATCTAAATATACATCCATTAAATTCATAAAATCTTTACTATTTCTACTTCCTACAGGATACATAGTTTTGTCTGTAAAGGTCATAGCATTTAAAAAAGTGTGTAATGAACTCTTAGCCATATCTCCAAAAGGATCCTTAGCCTTAAATTTTCTTGAACCACAAAGTACAGAATGCTCTAATATATGAGCAACTCCAGTACTATCTGTAGGAGTTGTCCTAAAACTTATAGAAAATAACTTATTATCATCTTCATTTTCTAAATGTAAAAGTCTTGCTCCACTTTTCACATGTTCAAATATTCTAGCCATGGATTGTGCCTCTTCTACCTTTTCCTCTTTTAATAATTTAAATCCATGGTAGATTTCGTTAATTTGATATTGCATATAAATTCCCCCCATAATCACTCCTAATAGTGGTTTAAAATTATTTTAAACCATTACTATTCATAACTTTATATTAAATAAAAAAGTCATAGATATACCTTAGTTAAACTAAGATATCTACAACTTCTCATTTTACTAAAAAAATAAAAAGTCATAGAGTCCAAACAACCCCATGACTTAAAATATCAAAATAAATATGTTAAAATCTATTCTTAAGGTCGTTATAGGTATTATAAAATTCACTTTTATTCAAATTTTTTATACTTTTCACTTAAAAACGACCTCCTTTCAATATTCTAACAATTCAATCATAACATTTTTTAACATACTTGTAAATACAATTAATAAGTTATGCTACATATATAACCAAGCTCTTCTAATTTTATATACTATAAAAACTCTATTAAAGCTTTTACATCTTATAAGTCAGAAGTACAATGAGGACACTTCGTCGCTTCAATTGCAATTTCTGAAGTACAGTAAGGACATTTCTTTGTTGTAATAGGCGCTGCCTCTTCTTTTTTCTTTAGCCTATTAATTTGTCTAACTACAATAAATACTACAAATGCCATAATTAAGAAATCTATAACACCGGTTAAAAATGAACCATAAGCAACTACTGAAGCTCCTGCTTCCTGTGCTGCTGCAAGAGTTGCATATTCCTTACCATCTAAAGCAATAAATAAATTAGAAAAATCCATTTTTCCTGTAAAAATTGTAATTATAGGCATAATTACTGTCTCAACAAGAGAAGTGACAAGTTTAGTAAAAGCAGAACCTATAATCATACCAATTGCTAAATCAATCATATTTCCCTTAAGGGCAAATTTTTTAAATTCCTTTAACATACTTTTCCTCCTTAAAATAGTTAAAAACTCTACTTGCTATATCTAATAGCCTAAAAGATCTATCATCATAATTACCATAGGATATAACTTGTCCATTATAACATAAATCAACATGTCCAACAGCCCTACCCCATCTAATGTTACATGTATAAATACTTCCATGTCAACATCTTTATTACTACTACTTTTTTAATCTATGACAACATCTTTTAAAAGAAGTTCCAGCATAATATAAATTCTATTATACTGAAACTTCTTTTATATTCTTAGTTTTTAATTTCTACTATTAATTTCTTCTGTGATTTTACTTATAAGCTCTTCAACCTCAAATCCGCCTCTTTCACTAATCATATCTAATGTAGCTATAGATGCCATAGTTTTAAATAATACTGGATTTTTTAGTTTACTAAACTTAGGGGAAAGGTTTAGTAAGAATTCTTTTAGAAATGGATATTTTTTTACTAAATCACCTATAACAGTTTCCTTTGTTAATCCATATTGATTTTTTATAACCTCACCACTTACCTCATCCTTTTTACTTTCTTGTTTTTCATTAGTCCAAGATAATAATCTCTGACTTCCCTGTAATCCTCTAATCTTTGTTACATCCTGCATCATCTCAAGTACGCCTCTGAAATTTCCCTCTTCATCTCTTACTGCATTATAGATTATATAAATAAACTTACCACCAATTTCTAACCAAAATTCTGCCTGATCTTGTTCACCAGCTCTAAATGCTCTAATAATTTCTTCTACCATATGAACACTTTCTCTTGGATGGCAATTTCGCACCTTTCTTCCTATAACTCCTGCACTTCTTGGGAATACTCGATGTTTTGTATCACTATAAAACTTTACAATCTCATTTTCATCTACATAGGATAAATCTACTTGAAGATGTTTAAAAATTAGATTTATCTGCTTAAGTGTTAACTTTCCTTGGCTTACATCTAACACTTCATTATCTTCTTTATTGAATATTCCATGTTTTTGTAGAACCTTTGCCAAATCCTTCAAAAGTTCATTATTAGACGCATTTTCATCCTTCTTAACTTCATCTTCTTTGTAATAAGGTGGTTTCCCAATTAGACAATATCCAATTTCATCATCACCTTTTCTCATCTTAATAAAATCTTCATCATCAAGAAGATCCATTGAAGTTGGATAAAGTATCTCTTCTTCTTTTATCATCATATCCTCAATCATTTCAATGACTTCATTTTGAATATCTAAAAACTTTTCATCTTCATCCCTATCTAAATACTCTTTAGCTTTTTTAATAATATCTTTTATATTATTTTCTAAGGTCCACATTACTTTAGAAGGTTTATCGAAGCCCTTACACTCAAGAGCAGGATATAGTTGATTTTGCTTTCTTGAAAAATGTATATTAATTTCTTCTAATTTATCATATACCTCAGCCCATTGATTTTTAATAAACTTTTTATTTAATATATTCTTAGCTTCAATTAAAACATTTCTTATAGCCTTTACTTCCTCTAAATAGGTTCTAATTGGATGACCTAATTTAACGTCTATTTTATTACTTGTAAGTATTCCATCAAAAATTTGCAGAATTTCATCCATTCTCTCTGCTAATTCATCATCAGTTATACCATATTGCTGAAGATATTGCTCACATATAGCAAATTCTTGAGCTGTTACATTTTTAACTGATGTTATCATTTGTTCTTTTGCTAGTTCTAGAGATATTTCTCCTCTTAAATACTTAAGTTTTATTTCCATGATCTTTTTAATTTTATCATGGTCAATCTCTAAATTATCCTCCATTTGAATTTTTTCTATTTTCTCTTTAGGAGTGAAGTAAACATGAAATTCTTCATCACTTAACTTCTCTACATATTTATCAAAGCCTTTACCATCCATCATTTTATACATAGGAAAAGGTTCGAAATCTTTAATTACATGTATACCTTCATTTGATTTTAACTCCTTAATTGCTTTAGTAATACAATCTTTAAAAGTCTCATGGTCTCCACGTCCATCAATAGTAATGTAGTTAATTTGCTTTTTCATATATTTTCATCCTCCTCATATTTTATATAAAATTTAAATCTATTATTTAAACTTAAAATTTCTATTTAACATCATATTATTTCTAATTGATAACATCTTTCATTTATAATGTATCATTATTTTATTTATGAATCTGTGATTACTATCACAATATTTCTTAATATTATTTAGTTATCTTCAGTATAATAACTGCAATATTTTCAATATCTAAAACTGAATAAAAAAAGATGATTATATCAATTGCACTATTGATATAATCATCTTCTTAAAATCTATTTAGTTCATGTACTTTTAATCATTACCAGCAAATCCTTTATTTCTCCACTTACCTCTCTTAAAGAAAACTGTAGTTACAATTGCTCCAAGTGTCCAAGAAACAAGTAGTGATATAAATGTAGATTCCGGTCTTCCAGTAGGATAAGCTGCACTACGAGTTAAATATGCAATACCATAAGCAACAGGTACACGTAAAATCACCGTAGTAATTAGAGAAATCCACATAGGTGTCATAGTATCCCCTGCACCTCTCATTACACCTGATAAACTTTGAGTCACTGCCATAGCAATATAACCCACTGCAAGAATACGCATCATATGCATACTTAAGTCAACTAATTCTGCTGTATCAGTGAAAACACCCATAAGGTATTTACCAAAAATTAAAATTAAAATTGTTATAATAGTAGAAACTCCAACAGCAATCATAGTACCATCTTTAGTACCCTTATCAACCCTATCCATTTTTTTAGCACCAATATTTTGACCAGCATAGGTTGTCATTGCATTACCAAAGGTGAAGTTAGGCATCATAGCAAATCCATCTACACGCATAACAATTACATTGCATGCTATAACCATTTCTCCAAAACTATTAGTTAGTGATTGTACAACAATCATTGCAATAGAAAATATGGCTTGAGTAAATCCAGATGGCAATCCAAGTTTTATAAGCTTCATAGAATATTCCTTAGCTGGTATAAGCATCTTAAGATTAAAATCAAAGGTACTATTCATTCTTGCTAACTTAATAATACAAAGAACTGCTGATATACCTTGAGCAATAATAGTTGCCAAAGCAACTCCTGGTACACCCATTCCAAGTCCTGCAACAAACCAAAGATCAAGAAATACATTTAAAATTGTAGCAATAAGTAAAAATCCAAGAGCAGATATAGAGTCGCCAAGTCCTCTAAGCACTCCTGCTAAAATATTGTAATAAGCAAAGCCTGCGATACCTACATAATAAATAACAAGATAATCTGCACACCAATCTATTATAGATGCTGGAGTGTTAAGAAAAGATAACAATGGACGAGTAACTATAGGCCCTATAACCATTATGATTAGAGATGCTATAGCAGTAAGAGATATGCATACACCAATGGTATGAGAAAGCTTTTCCCTATCCTTTGCTCCAAAATATTGAGCAACCATGATTCCTGCTCCTGTTGCAATTCCAACAAAAAGTACAAGTAAAAGATTTAATATTGGAGATGCACTACCTACAGCAGCAAGTGCATTATCACCTACATACTTACCCACAATAATAGAATCCGCGGTGTTATAAAACTGCTGAGCTATATTACCAATAAGCATTGGTAATGAAAATTCTACAATTCGTTTCCATGGTGTCCCCTCAGTCATGTCTTTGGGAGAAAAAAGTTCTGAAAATTTTACCATACATCTACCTCCTGATTAAATTTAATAAATTAAACTTCAACTTATCCTTAATTTAGAGCTAACCATAAATGGTTAGCTCTAAATTTCATTCTTTTATAATTAATTTTTCAACTTGATTATTTCTCTAATAAATATTTTTACTTTCTTAACTTTTTCAAAATTACTTCGATACTCGAATTAATATTAGTGTATAATAATTCTGAATACTTGTCAATTTATGTTTTAAATTTAACATTGTACTTAAATTATAAAAACTCATAAGTAGAACTTCTATATCAAAATTATATCTTAGTTAAAAACAAAAAAATAATCCACCTAAGTTTATAAACCAAGGTGGTTGTTTTAAATTTTTATTTATTATTTTATTTACTCTTTTATAAAAGATTATTATGCTGCTTTCTTCCAGAATATTTCCTTTGTTATATGATATTCTACTTCTTTTTCAAGTTTTTTTATTTCTCGAAACCCAATTCCCTTTACAAGGTTTTGAGACCTTTTATTATTCTTCTTAATTTTTGCAACAACTTTTTCTGTCCTCATTTCAAAAAATGCAGTTTTTAACGCTTCCATGACTGCATTATGTCCTATACCTTTTCCCCACAGTTCCTTTTCTCCTACTGCAATAACAATTTCAATTGTTTCACCTTTTGGGATAAGTCTTAAGAAACCTATAGTTCCATAGGGATTTTTTACTATAAAAAATCTACAGTTATTATTAAATAAATGAGTTAAAATCGGCATATTTATTCTATCTATAACATTAATTAAGTTCTCTCTAGCCTTATTATCTTCATTTAAATACTTTACAATTTCCTCATCACTAAGCCAATCAGCTATCTTTTCTGCATCAGATCTATATACTTCTGGGCTTAGGACTATACTGTTTATTTCCACAAAGTACAACTCCTTAAACCTATTTAATGCTTGCAAACATATGTTAATTTACTAGTAACTATGATTTATAATACTATTAATCTCAATATAAGTAAAAATCTTAATTGCTGATTAACTAAGTTTAACTTGTTTTTATTGTACTTTCCTTTGTTTTCTACAACTTTTCCAATTAGTTTATATTTTCCATTTTTAGCTTTTTAATCCCAGTTAAAGTTATTAAAAGTCTTTTTATGACAATATGTTGATTCTCATTATGATATTATTTACAATAAGTATGGTTATCTAAATAATTGCAAATAATGAATGAAATGGAGTATAAAAAAATGATTTGTAAAAAAGAATATCATTTTTTAGGTAGTCCTATTGTGAAAGTCGTACCATAATAAAGCTTACTCCTAACCTTTATTTCACCATCACATAGTTCAATTATTCGTTTTACAAGTGATAATCCTAATCCATTTCCCTTGCTTAAATGAGATTTATCACCTTGATAAAACTTATCAAAAATATGTCTTTGAGTTTCTTCATTCATTCCAACACCATTATCTGAAACCTTAATAACTATTTTATCCTGCAAATCCATTAGCTTGATACCAATAGTTCCACCCTTCTCTGTGAACTTAATAGCATTTCCTATTATATTTAGCCATACCTGCTGCAATAAATCCTCATTTCCTATAATACTGACTTTATCTAGGTCTATATCTAAGTCAATTCCCTTTTCACTCCACTCTGGTTCCATTATAAGAATTGCGCACCTAATCTGTTCATCTAATGCAAACTCTGCTTTTCCAGTAATAACCTCTTGATTTTCAAGCTTTGAAAGCTTTAATATATTTGAAGTTAGCTTAGAAAGCCTTGATAATTCACTAATAATAATATCTGTAAATTCACTTCTCTCATCATCATTTAAATTTTTATCTTGAATTAACTTTGCAAAGCCTTGTATAGATGCGATGGGTGTTTTTATCTCGTGGGAAACGTTACTAACAAAATCATTTCTTAAGGTTTCTATACTACTAAGCTCATGAACCATCTTGTTAAAATTTTTTGCTAATAATGCAAATTCATAATCCTTAGGAATACCTATTTTAACACTAAAGTTTCCCTTCGCTACCTCTTCAGTAGCTTTACTTAAAGTTCTTATTGGCCTTAAGATTCGCTTTGATGCTATACCTGATATTATGGTAGCTATTAGAGTAGATATAATTAAGGATGTGATAGTTAGAAAAAATGCACGTATATGCACACTTTTTTCATTAAATGAATTAGATATTTTTATATACTTATCATCTACCTTTAATATAGTATTAATAATAGGAAGTCTTTTGGTTTTAATCTGTAGAAATTCTCTCTCATGAAGCTTATAAGCAGTTCCAGCATACTCATGCAAATTATTGATAAGTATTACTTCATATCTATCATTATTACTTAACTCTATAATTTTATTTAAAGTAAAATCTGTATTATCATATAGTTCTAATATAGTATCTACTACTTTCCTTTGGGCATTTTTTGATTCTTTCTCTATATTTCCGCTAAACATTAATGCAGATATTATAAGGGAGCAAATTCCTGATACAATCATCATCAATAGAAGAATTACAACAAACTTAACTCTTAGATTTTTTCTCATATCTTCTTAACCGCCTTATATCCAAGACCACGTACTGTAACAATCTCAAATTCTGTACAACTATCATATCTTTCTCTCAATCTTTTTATATGAACATCTACAGTACGCTCATCCACTTCATTATCCATACCCCATATTTCATCTAATAACTGTCTTCGTGTAAATATAACATTAGGATAAGATAATAATTTAAATAATAAATAAAATTCTTTTTTAGGAAGGGTATCACTGTTCCCATGCCGACTTACAGATATTGAATCATAATCTAAAATAATATCACCTATAGATAGTCTATGTTCATTAGATATCTTAGCTCTTCTAAGAAGTGCTCCAACTCTTAATATCATTTCATTTATATCAATAGGTTTTACCATATAATCGTCTGCGCCAACATTAAATCCTTTTCTCTTATCTTCAAACATTTCCTTAGCTGTAACCATAAGTATTGGCATATTATATCCTGAGTCTCTCAACGCTTTCACTAAATTGTAACCATCTAACTTAGGCATCATTATATCAGATATTACTAAATCAATATGCTCTTTATCCATAATATCAAGAGCTATTTCTCCATCTTCTGCCATTAATGAGTTATATCCATTTTGTTTTAAGGTTGCAGATATAAGTTTTCTTAAATTTTTATCATCCTCCACAACAAGTATATTAAACAATATTATCACCTCAATTTATTATGTTACTTTATATAATAATTATTTTATGTTAATTAAATATGAACTTTACAAATAAAAAAGAAATAAAAATATACTTTTAGACCATAATTCATATTAGGTTCAAAGAACTAAATCGCTAAAAGC